>JBITAD010000291.1:0-3195 GCA_044439945.1 Blastopirellula sp. JB062 | reverse complement strand
TGATGGGTGGGGCGAAGGGGCGAGACCCTTCGAGACGCAAGTCGGATGCGATCTCGCATGGTCTAATTCTTCATCTTTCCGGCGGTCGTTTCAATGAGATTTCGGAGCGACAAATTGAGAAGTTTTGCACTTGCTGCCGGCAAACTCTCGTCGAAACGGGAAAAAAACGTCTAAATCCGATCTAAAAACAGATTGTCTCACGCGATATTGGATTGCAAACCGCGGCTTGGGTGGGGCATAATTGGCGTTTTGTTCCGCCTCTTTCGTTTTCCTCTTGAGAACTGTTACGCTCTATGCAACGTCGTCGCGTGATGCTGATCGTCGAAACTTCGCTGGTCTATGGTCGCGAAGTTTTACGCGGAATTAACCGATACGTCGTGGCAAATGAGCCTTGGTCGATCTATGTCGATCTGCGAGAGTTGGTCGTTCGACCTCCTGCCTGGCTTGAGAAATGGGAAGGAGACGGCATCATCACCCGGTCGACGACGCCGAGCTTGGCTGAGAAACTTCGCGCTTTAAAAATTCCGACGGTCGATCTGACCGACATCTACGGAAATCAGGGATTGCCGCAAATCGGCACTAACCACGAAGCGGTCGGCAAGATGGGAGCGCAGCACCTGCTGGAGAGGGGGTTTCGCCATTTCGCTTTTTGCGGCTTTACCGGACATAACTGGTCATTACGTCGTCAGGAAGGTTTTAAGTCGGTGGTAACCAAAGCGGGCTTTGACTTTCATCAGTATCAATCTCCTTGGGACACGACCACCGCGCTGACTTGGGACGAGCAGCAAAGTCAGATCGTCAGATGGTTAGAGAACTTGCCGCGCCCCGCCGGAATTATGGCGTGCAACGACATGCGGGGGCAGCACGTGCTGGACGCGTGCCGGCGGATCGGAGTCGCCGTGCCGGAAGAGATCGCCGTGATCGGCGTCGATAACGACGAGCTTGTGTGCGATCTTTGCGATCCGCCCCTTTCCAGCATCATGCCCAATCCGCAGCGTATCGGCTATGAGGCGGCTTCGATGCTTGATGCGCTAATGCGGGGCGAACAGCCGAAGCAAATGAACAAGCTGATTGAGCCGATCGGAGTGGTGACTCGGCAGTCGACCGACGTATTGGCGATTGACGATCCGTTGGTCGCTTCGGCGGTTAAATATATTCGCCAACATGCTTGCGACGGCATCTCAGTCGAAGACGTGTTGAAGCAAGTGCCGGTATCACGCAGCATTTTAGAGCGTCGCTTTCGGAAATATATTGGGCGTTCGCCGCAGTCTGAGATTCGCGCCGTGCAGCTCAAACGCGTTCGCCAACTGTTAAGAGAGACCGACCTGCCGCTGGAACGCATTGCGACGCTGGCCGGATACGATCATCCCGAGTATATGAGCGTCGTGTTCAAACGCGAGTTGGGTCAAACCCCAGGGCAGTATCGTACGCAAAACGTCAAAGGGGCGTCGCGCCGCTTCCGCTAAAGTGCGTCGGGGTGTCGACGGCTTTCCGATTCTCTAGTAAAACGCGCGAGTCTCTTTCGTGTCGGTACCTTGGAGAGGATCAGAGTCATGACGAGCCGAACGCTGCGGATTACGATCTGGAACGAATATCTTCACGAGCGCGAAAAACCAGCCGTCGCACAGCTTTATCCTGACGGCATGCATCAGACGATTGCGGAAGCGCTGCGCGAAAAGCTAGGCGATGCCGTCGCCGTTTCGACTGCGACGCTCGACGAACCGCAGCATGGTCTGACGGCCGAAAAATTGGCCGCGACCGACGTTTTGTATTGGTGGGGACATGCCGCCCATAACGACGTGAGCGACGAAGCGGTCGATCGCGTGCAGCAGCGCGTGCTCGAAGGCATGGGCCTGGTCGTGCTGCATTCGGCGCACGACTCAAAAATATTCAAGCGGCTGCTCGGCACGCGCTGCAGTTTGCGCTGGCGCGAAGCGGGCGAACGCGAGCGGCTTTGGATCACCGCGCCCGGTCATCCTTTGGTTAACGGGTTGAGCGGCGAATACTTTGAACTGCCGCAAGCGGAGATGTATGGAGAATATTTCGATATTCCGCAGCCGGACGAATTGATTTTTATCAGTTGGTTTGAAGGGGGAGAAGCGTTTCGCAGCGGCTGCACGTTCACGCGCGGCGCGGGCAAGATCTTCTACTTTCGTCCTGGTCACGAGACCTATCCGATCTATTACGACCCTAACATTCGCCAAGTGTTGGCCAATGCGGCGAACTGGGCCAGGCCGAGCGGGGGCGATTACCAGGGCGAATGTCGCAACATCGATCAGCCGTTGAATCCGATTGGCCGTCGTTAGCGAATCGTAACCCGGCGGCCTTCGATCGTCACGCGCCCTTCGGCGAAAGCCTGCAGAACTTGCGGATACAATTCGCACTCGACTGAGAAAATGCGCGCGGCGAGAGTCGCCGGGTCGTCGTCGGGCAGCACGTCGATCGCGCGCTGGGCGACCACAGGCCCATGATCGTAGTGATTGTCGACCAGATGCACGGTACAGCCGCTCACTTTGACGCCGTAGTCGAGCGCCGCCTGATGGACCTTGCCGCCGTAAAAGCCGGCGCCGCAGAACGCGGGGACCAGCGACGGGTGAATATTGATCACCCGATTCTCGAAATCGCCCGGAATCAACACGTGCTTCAAAAAACCGCCCATTACGATCAGCTCGGCGTCGGCCTGGCGGCAAGCGGCGAAGATCGCCTCGCTAAACGATTCGGTCGAGTCGTATCGGTTCCAATCGATTACGGTTGCGGCGATCTGGGCGTCGGCGGCGTATTGCAACCCTTTCGCCTTGGGCGAACTGGAGATCACCGTCGCAATTTCGATCGAAAGATTCTCGGCGGCGATCTTGGCGATGAGATTGCGCAGCGTCGTTCCGCCGCCTGAGATCAAAACGGCGACGCGCAACGGATTTTCAGCGGAACGATGCGGGCGGCTCATGCGCTATACCTTTTTGACGTAAAGCTGGGCCGCAAACTCGCCGATCTCGCATGCTTGCGGCTCGACCCCGTCGATCGCTTGAAGCTGGATCGAATCGCCCAGGGTTTCGCCGGCGATATAGTCGCGGTTTTCGGTGAAAGCGGCGGTCAGTTCTTCCGAATCGGTCGAAACGCCGATCTGAATCCGATCGGTGTAGGCTAAATCCATCTCTTTGCGCTGATCTTGGATCAAGCGAACCAAGTCTTTGCAGT
>JBITAD010000290.1:0-3199 GCA_044439945.1 Blastopirellula sp. JB062 | reverse complement strand
GAGTACGAGCCGAACAACACGCGCTCGGCCGGCATTACTTCTAGCAGCTTGGCGATCCCCTCGGTCGTTTCTAGCTGAGCGATGTCGCAATAAACGTTAGGAAGCTTGAGCAGATTCGCCTGTGATTGCCCGCTGACGCGATTCAGTCCGTTGAGCAAGACGATTCGCAAACCAGGGACGTCGGCGACCAAATCTGCCAGCGGCGCCAAATCGACTGTTGCGATGCGCATGCGCGGGTGTTGCGTTCGCGGGTCTTCAAGCCAAGCGACCAGTTGCACGATCAAGTTACGATCGGCGGCGCGCCGCAGCAACTCATGAAACCGAGAGTCTTTCAGATCGTAGCCGTGATAATTGGGGTGAAGTCGAATGCCGGGCATCTGGTAGCGCTCGACGCAAAGCCGCAGTTCGTCTTTCCATTGCGGGGCAAGCGGATTGACGGCGCCGAACGGAATCAGGATTCCGTCTTCCTCTTTCGCGCATGCTTCGGACAAACGCCGGTTGGCGGCGCCGATATCTTTGTGAAATACGGCGTCAAAGTTGCCGGCCCAAGCCTGGATGACGCCTTGGCTGCGCAACATTTTCGTCAGCGCGCCTGGCGCGTCGTAGCGTAGACGGCGAAACGGCCACCGCGATAAATAAACGTTGGCGTCAATCCAAGAAGACGGTGCGGGGCGAGATGCGTTCGGCGATTGAGCTTCAGCGCGAAGCGGATCGGCCAATAGCTGACTCGACGAAACGCCTGCCGCCGTCCAGGCCAAAAAATCGCGACGCGCAAGTTTATTCATATTGGTGGCCATGACCAAACTCGCAATGAAGGATAAGCGGCGGAACCGTCAACCAGCCGATGGGCGCGGTTGCCGCTCGATTTTCTTATGATACATCGAAATATCATTCGGCAAAACGCTTCCAGGCGGCGGAGCGCAGCTGCGGAATTTTAGTAAGGCCCGCTACGGCGGTTCCGCCCCGAGCGTTAAACTACGAGTCTGCCGGATTCCAAGGCGCATGCAGCCGACCGGCATCACACTGCAAGCACCGAGTTCGCTCGCTATTATCGGGAGATTCGTAACATGACGGCCGCTCAGACGCTCACCCAAACCGCACCTTGGCAAGCCCTGCAATCTCATTACGAGCAGATGGCCGACGTGCATTTGCGCGATCTGTTCGCAAACGAAGCGGACAGAGGCGAGAAACTGTCGCTCGACGCGGTCGGCATCTATCTCGACTATTCAAAAAACCGAATCACCCGCGAAACGGTCTCGTTGCTCGTCCAACTTGCCGAAGCGTCAGGGCTGCGCGAGCGAATCGACGCCATGTTCCGCGGCGACAAAATCAACGTCACCGAAGACCGAGCCGTCTTGCATACGGCGCTGCGGGCGCCGCAACAGGCGAGCGTCAAGGTCGACGGCGAAAACGTCGTGCCGGACGTTCATGCCGTGCTCGACAAAATGACCGCTTTCGCAACGAAAATTCGTTCCGGTCAGTGGCTCGGGCAGACCGGCAAGCCGATCAAGAACATCGTCAATGTCGGTATCGGCGGTTCCGATTTAGGTCCCGCGATGGCGTATGACGCGCTGCGACACTACAGCGATCGCGATTTGACCTTGCGGTTCGTTTCCAATATCGACGGTACCGACATGGCCGAGGCGATTCGCGACCTTGACCCTGCCGAAACTTTGTTCATCATCGCGTCCAAGACGTTTACCACGCAAGAGACGCTGACCAACGCGCATACGGCACGGCTTTGGTGTTTAGAGACGCTTAAAGACGAGGCGGCGATCGCGAAGCACTTTGTCGCTTTGTCGACCAACGAGCGACAGGTCGCCGAGTTCGGCATCGATACGGCGAACATGTTCGAATTTTGGGATTGGGTCGGCGGGCGATATTCGTTTGATTCGGCCATTGGACTGTCGCTTATGATCGCGATCGGCGGCGATCGATTCCGAGAGATGCTAAGCGGATTTCACGAGATGGACGAGCATTTTCGCACGGCCCCGTTCGAGCGAAATTTGCCGGTCGTTATGGCGCTGCTCAACCTTTGGTACAACAACTTTTTTGGCGCCCAAACGCAGGCCGTTCTGCCGTACGATCATTATCTCGGCAAGTTCAGCATGTATCTGCAACAGCTCGACATGGAAAGTAACGGCAAGCAGGTCGCGCTCGACGGCGGCTCGATCGACTATCAAACCGGACCGATCGTCTGGGGAACGCCGGGCACCAACGGTCAGCACGCCTATTATCAATTGATCCACCAAGGGACCAAATTGATTCCTTGCGATTTTATCGGGTTTTGCCAATCGCTTAACCCGCTAGGCGATCATCACGACAAGTTAATGGCGAACTTTTTCGCTCAGCCCGAGGCTTTGGCGTTCGGCAAGACGGCGGCCGAAGTGAAAGCGGACGGAGTCGCCGATTTCCAGATTTCGCATCGCACTTTCCCCGGCAATCGCCCGACCAATACGTTGCTGATCGACAAGTTGACCCCGGCCGCGCTAGGCAAGTTGGTTGCGCTGTACGAACACAAAGTCTTTACGTTGGGAACCATTTGGCGCGTGAATTCATTCGACCAATGGGGAGTCGAACTTGGCAAAGTGCTGGCCAATCGAATCGTGCCTGAATTGGCGTCGGAATCCGAACCGAAGCTAGAGCATGACAGCTCGACCAACGCGTTAATCACCCGCTATCGCAAGTTGAAACGGAAGTAACTTGCGCGGCGCAAACGACGCCACTTCATTAGTTCGCCTCGTCGTCGTTGACCGCTTCCGACGGGTTCCACTGGGGGAACTCGTCAGGCTCGCGAAGTTGCCCCTCTTGAAGAAACGGTTCTAACGAACTTGCCAGGTACGGGGTGCGGCTCTTCATGTCTCCCCGAATGAGATAATATTGCGGGGCGTCGTAATACTGGCTGTATCGGATCGCATAGATGCGGCCAGTTTGCGTTCGATCTCCCTCGAACGCCATCTTCAATTTGACGACTTGCCCGATTTCGAAGCAAGGTTCCGGCGCCGATTCGGCGATGACCGGACGAACGCGGATTTTTCGCGGGCCGTAGCTTAACTCGTAATAGCCGTCCGGCTGCATTTCGCGCCGAAAGATTCGATTGCTCGGAATCATGCCGGCCGCCAAGCTGCGGTCTTCGGGATGAATCCAATCGTCGCCGTCTTGCGGCCAACGCGGCAACATCACGTAGTCGATTTCCGGC
>JBITAD010000289.1:0-3204 GCA_044439945.1 Blastopirellula sp. JB062 | reverse complement strand
TGCGCGAGCTTGCCGGCCAAGGTGTGGGGTTGTGGGACTTTGTAAAAGCGACCGGTATGCAACGGCGCACGCTCGAACGGCGGATGAAAGCGGCTCTCGGCAGAACGCCTAAAGAAGAATTGCTGCGCATCCAGATGGAAGATGCGAAACGGATGCTGACGCAAACCGATCTGCCGATCAAGCGAATTGCCGGACTTGCAGGCTTCGCAAGCAGCCGCTATTTCGGCCGCGTCTTTCTGGCGCGAATCGGCATGACGCCTGGTCAATATCGTAAGAATGCCAAGACGGGTCGATAATTTGGCGGAAAAACGACCGTCGCAAGATGTCGCAAAAGTGCACCCTATTGTTGCATTCATGGACTTCGATTGCAGGCGACTTGATTCTAAAATTTAGGCAAATGCGGCGCCGCCTGCCAGCGATGGTCGGCGTCGGCGTCGGTCGTCTTGTGCGACCGCGGTTTGCCATAATTCTTTAGGAGCTCGATCTGCTCATGACATCGCCTTCGTCGGTACCGCAAGAGATTGTGGGTGAAGATCAATTAGAAGAACGCTTAACGGCGCCTAGCGCTGCGCTGGTTGAGCAAATGAGCGGATTACGGGGAAATCTCGTGATTTTGGGCGCCGGCGGCAAAATGGGGCCGAGCCTCGCCGTCAAGGCGCAGCGGGCCGTCGTTGAAGCGGGCAGCGATTTGAAGATCGTCGCCGTCAGCCGGTTTTCGGACGAAGCGTCGCGACGCCAACTCGAAGACCAGGGCATCAGTACGATGAGCGCCGATTTGTTAGATCGCCGTTCGCTCGATCAACTGCCCGACGCCGACAACGTCATTTTTCTCGTCGGGTCGAAATTTGGGACGAGTCAAAATCCGTCGCAAACTTGGGCGGCCAATATGTTGACGCCGGCCAATGCGATGGACCGATATCGTCAAGCGCGATTCGTCGCGCTCTCGACCGGAAACGTTTACCCGCTGACCGGCGTTCAGTCAGGGGGGTGTTCTGAAGCCGACCCGGTCGGTCCCGTGGGCGAGTACGCTTATGCGGCTCTGGGACGCGAGCGAATCATCGAGTATCAATCGAAGCGTCATGATACCGCCGTCGCGCTGATTCGCCTGAATTATGCGACCGATTTACGATACGGCGTGTTGACCGATATCGCGACGCGCGTCGTGCGGGGCGAAGCGGTCAATGTGGCCAACGGATATCTTAATTGCATTTGGCAAGGCGATGCGAACGACGCCATCTTGCGCGCGTTACCGCTGGCCGAATCACCGGTGCGCGTCTTAAATTTAACAGGCCCCGAAACGCTTTCGGTCCGCAAGGTCGCCCAAGAGTTCGGCCGCCAGTTGGATGTTGCGGTCGAGATTGAAGGGGAAGAGGCCGACACCGCCCTGTTAAGCGACGCAAGCGAGTATTGCAAAATTCTCGGGCCTCCTTCGGTCTCCGCCGAAACGTTGATTCGTTGGACGGCCGGTTGGATGCGGCAAAAAGGACGCTTGTTGAACAAACCGACTCATTTTGAGGTGCGCGATGGAGTCTTCTAAATCGGCTGTGCTGAAGAACCTGCAAGCGGCGCCTGTCGACTCGGCCGGCAAGCTGCCTGCTCCGGCGCTTCGCCCGCAAATCGGCGAGTTGCTGCGATCAGGCATTGTCATTCCGGCCCATCCGTTGGCATTGACCGACGAACGACGTCTTGACGAGCGGCGTCAGCGCGCTTTGACCAGGTACTATCATGCGGCTGGCGCGCAAGGCGTCGCGGTCGGCGTGCATACGACCCAGTTCGAGATTCGCGAACCGAAGCATGGCCTGTTGCAGCCGGTGTTAGAACTGGCGGCGGAGACGATCGCTGACTGCGATCGCGAGACCGGACGCTCCAGCGTGTTAATCGCAGGCGTTTGCGGCCCGACGCCGCAAGCGGTCGCCGAGGCGCAGTTGGCTCGCGAATTGGGATATCAGATCGGCATGCTCTCGTTGGGCGCGATGCCCCAAGCGAGCGACGACCAACTGATCGCCCACTGCGCCGCAGTTGCAAGCGAACTGCCGATCTTTGGGTTCTATATGCAAACGTCGGTCGGCGGGCGCGAGTTGTCGATTGATTTTTGGCGACGCTTGGCGGAGATTCCGAATTTAGCGGGAATCAAGATTGCGCCGTTTGATCGTTACAAGACGATCGATGTCGTTCGCGCAATCGCCGAATCGGGCCGTCAAAACGAAGTGGCTCTTTATACCGGCAACGATGACGCGATCGTGATTGATCTCTTGACGCAGTACGAAACGGAAGTCGCCGGAGCGACCGTTCCGTTGCGCATCGTGGGTGGACTGTTGGGGCATTGGGCTTGTTGGACGCAAAAAGCGGTCGAGGTTTTGCGTCAGTGCCAAGCGACTTGGACGACCGACCAAATCCCAAGTTCGATGCTGACGTTGGCCGCCCAGGTGACAGATTGCAACGCCGCCCTGTTTGACGCCAAGCATCGGTTCCAAGGGTGCATTCCCGGGGTCCATTACGCCTTGCAGCAACAAGGTTTGTTGGCCAATTTGCACTGTCTGGATCCAGCGATCACGCTATCGCCGGGTCAACAACAAGAGATCGACCGAGTCAGAGCGGCTTATCCGCATTTGATCGACGACGACTTCGTGCGCCAGCATCTCGACCGTTGGCTGGCGTAATTGGGGATCTGCCGATAACGTAGATTTCGGCGATAAACGCGATTTGCGTGATTGACGCAAATCGCGAAAGAAAGTACGGATGGAGGGATTCGAACCCCCAACCCTCGGTTCCGAAGACCGATGCTCTATCCGTTGAGCTACATCCGCACGTTAGAAAACGCCTTGTTTTCTAGGGTTTCCGGGACACTGCTAGGAGAGTCGAAAAACGACTACACCCGAGACTACACCCAGGACGCCTAGAAAAGGCAAAAACTACATCCGAAATGATAGCATCTGCAAGGAAAGCAGGGAAGGACGGCTTCCCAATCTGGAAAAGATGCATCAGGGTGATACCAAAAGACCATGACAACATTCACCTGTTCGATTGGTCCTGACTGGACGACGACATGGCGGAACATTTTAGGGCGATCCGTTGCTGGGAGACGACTCCATACGCTGCGTTTCCAATTGTCGAATCGCCCTGTGCAAACTTTCGTCAAATGCACTTGGACCAGTTCGAAGCCTCTCTTTCAAAAGTGGAATGCAGTCAATTGCTGGAAGGCCA
>JBITAD010000288.1:0-14405 GCA_044439945.1 Blastopirellula sp. JB062 | reverse complement strand
AGCAATCCGCCGGTTTGCGCAATGCCTTCGATCACCAACGAGTGCGGCATGATCGGAATGCCGCTAAAGTGGTCATGCAGATGATCTTCGGCGAGCGAGATCGACTTGACCGACTTGGCGGTTCTTCCGCTCTCGAACTCGAGGAACTGATCAACCCAAAACCAACGCATGCCGCTGATCCCTCTGCAAGCAGATTTTTGCGCTGGTCGCGTTCGCTTGCTAGCAGCGCAAAAATCATCGTCTCGTTACGCGGACAGTTTACTTTCGACATATTTGCACATGTCGTTAACCGTCAGCAAGTTACCGAACTCCGAAACCTGAGGGTTCTGCTCGAACTTGGTCAGGTCGGCGAACGCCATTCGTTTTTTCAATTCGGCCAACCCTTCGGGGGTGACTTTTCCGTCGTTGACGTACTCGGCGTTCGTCAAGATGTCTTCGGGGAACAATTCAGCCCGAGGAATCTCGATATTGAAGGCTTTTTCGAGGCGGAAGACGATATCGAGGAAGTCGATCGATTCGGCGCCGAGGTCGCCGACCATCGTCGCTTCCGGAGTTACTTCTTCTTCATCAACTCCCAGGGCGTCGACTAAGGCTTCGCGGACCTTCTCGAAGACTTCTTGT
The DNA here is from genome assembly GCA_044439945.1 of Blastopirellula sp. JB062. Classification (GTDB taxonomy): domain Bacteria; phylum Planctomycetota; class Planctomycetia; order Pirellulales; family Pirellulaceae; genus Blastopirellula. Next base: position 13,784 of record JBITAD010000288.1, on the reverse strand, counting down.
TCCGTCGGCATCTGATTGCGTTCTCCAAAGCTGAACCAGGAATAATTTCGCTTCTTCGCCCATCGTTAGGCTAAAAGCTTGCTTGCCGTACCGCGGCCGTTGTGGTGCAAGCCGGCTAGGCTCGCTCGCCGCTAGGGTACAGCAAGTTAAACTCTTGTTTTAGTTTGCGTATCGCATATTGGTCGGAGGGAAGCATCTCTTTTCCCCCCAGGTTATAGCGGTCTAACACCAATCGAGCGCTGACCGCCATGTTGCCTGCGACGGTTCCTTTGACCTTCAGCGAAGTCAAGCGATCTTCTTGCTTGACCCATTCGGCCGTGACCGTCAACACTTCTCCAGGCTCAACAAAATCGGCGTATTTGACGTTACGCGCTTCCTGCAAAATCACCACGCTATGGGCGAATTCTTCCGTCGCCCGGATTAACCAAGCGCTGGTTTGCGTCATCGCTTCCAGCATTAAAACCCCCGGCATCACCGGAAATCGCGGGAAGTGGTCTTGCAGGTATTCTTCGGCAAGCGATAGGCACTTGGTCGCAATAATTCGCTCGCCCGGAACCAGATCGGTGATTCGATCAATCAGGGTGAATCGCATGCCGGCGTCCCAAATTCCTACATAATCCTAGCCGGAGCCAGGCTCGAAAGTTAAAGCTCACTAGTATAGCCACGCAGAAAAAACGTCACAAGCTGGTTAAAGAGCGCCATTTAGCAGATGCGACTGGGCGAACTCTACGCAAACTCTACTCCAATTCGCTGCGTATCAACAGACGGGAAAATCTCTCCTTAGGGTATGTCGCGATCGAATCCCCACTATAATCGCGAGCGGTTGTATTACTTCCAAACACCATGTTAACGGCGGATTTTTCGACCGTGTCAGACCTACATAAGGGGATTGCAGTCTCCCCCGGCGTCGCTGTCGGCACCGCCTACTGCATTCTCGAAATTTTCGTCAATCCCGAAAAGACGAAGCTCGAACCCCACGAAATTACGCAAGAGCTAGCACGTTACGAAACGGCTCGCGACCAAACCGCCGCCGATCTTAGCGCGCTGCAATCGAAGGTCGAAAGCCAGGTGGGGCAAGACGAAGGGGCGATATTTGCCGCCCATCGGACCATATTGCGCGACCCCGCGTTTACAAACAAAATTCGGCATTGGATCGTCGACGAGCAAATGACGGCCCAAGGCGCGCTGCAGCGTCTGCTTGAAGAATACACGCAACTGTTCTCGCGAATGGGAGATCCGTATCTGCAAGAGCGGCTGAATGACATTCGCGACGTGATCGTTCGCCTGAGCGCCTATCTGACCGACGTGCTGAATGACCCCAACGGCGGAGACGGCTGCTTAAAAGGGCCGCTGATCGTCGTCGCCGACGAACTGCTGCCGTCGCAAGCGGTCGCGCTGGGCGATGCGGACGTCCACGGCATCATTACCGAACGCGGCAGTCAGACGAGCCACGCGGCGATTATCGCCCGCAGCCGCGGCATACCGGCCGTCTCGGGCGTGCCGGGTATCGCCGCACGAGTCAAAACCGGCGACACGCTGGTGGTGAACGGCGGCGAGGGAATCGTCGTCGTCAATCCTGAAGCGGAAGAACTGTCGGCATATCGCAAGCTGGAACGCGAGTTCTTCGATCTCAAAGATCAACTGGCCGCCAATCGCGACTTGCCAGCCCGCACCGCCGACGATCAAAAGATCGAGTTGATGGCCAACATCAACAACGTGCAAGACGCCGAAGCCGCCGCAGCCATGGGCGCCGACGGTATCGGGCTATATCGCACCGAGTATCTGTATCTGACCCACGAGAACGTTCCGGACGAAGCGGAGCAGATCGGCATTTATCGGCAGGTGATCGAAGCGGCGCCGCATCGCAACGTCACCATTCGCACCCTTGATATCGGCGGCGATAAGACGGTCGCCTACCTAGGACACGATCATAACGAAGCGAACCCCTTCATGGGTTGGCGCAGCGTACGGCTTTCGTTTGAACATCCCGAATTTTTCATGTCGCAAATTCGGGCGATCCTTCAAGCCGGAGTCGAAGCCGAACAGCATGAAGTGCGCATGCTGTTTCCGATGATCACCACCGTCGAAGAACTGCGCAAAGTTCGCAGCTTCGTTCGTCGAGCCCAGCGCCGTCTGACTGAAGAAAACAAACCGTTCGCCGAAGTCAAAGTCGGCATGATGCTTGAGGTTCCGGCGGCGGCGGTCGTAATTCGCTCGATGCTGGATTTAGTCGACTTTATTTCGATCGGTTCAAACGATCTGGTCCAGTATTTGATGGCGGCCGATCGAGACAATCCCAAAGTCAGCAATCTGTGCCAACCTCTGGCGCCGGCCGTCGTCCATACGCTGAACGACGTCATCCGCGCTTGCAATATGGCCCGCGTTCCCGTCACGCTCTGCGGCGAAATGGCGGGCCAACCGCGGGCCTTTATTTTGCTGCTGGGCATGGGGCTGCGCAGCTTCAGCATGAGCCCGGCGTTTATCCCGACGATCAAACAACTTGCGTCGCAAATCACGATCGAGCGGGCCCAGTCGCTGCTGGCTCGGGCTTTGCAGATGAAAACGACCAACCAGGTGAAACGCTTCCTGCGAATGGAGTTGGAAGAAATCTCACCCGATATCGCCAAGCTCGATACCGACGGTTAGTCGACCGATCGCTCGAATCAAGCGGCGCCGGCATCGCTTCTCGCCTGTCGACCATAGACCGCGGTTATTTCGTCTTTAAAAAATCGAGGATCGCCGTGTTGGTTTCGACCGCTCTTTCTAGCGGCGCCATGTGCCCAGCGCCGGCGATTTCGACATAGCTCGCGTCAGGGATCTCGGCGGCGATCGCCCGCATGACGTCAGGCGGGGTGATGACGTCTTCGCCGCCGCAGATCACTAAGCTGGGAACGTCAATCGTCGACAACAGGCCGGTTACGTTTTCGCGTTCGGCCATTCCGCGCTGCGCGGCGGCGACGCCGCCGCGATCTTGTCGCAATATCATTTCGCGCAAGGACTGCACGACCGCCGAATTTTTCTCAAACGTGATCGGCGCGATCAGCTTCGGCGTCATCGTCTCAGGCACTTTTTCTAGCCCAAAACGCTCGACTTCGGCCGCCATCACCAAGCGTCCGCGGGCCACTTTTTCGTCATCGTCGTTTGCGCGGGTATCGCATAAAATCAGGCGAGCCAAGCGAGCGCGATGATGTTGAAAAAATTGCCACGCGACGTATCCCCCCATCGATAGCCCGCAAAACGTCACGGGACGAGTCACGTTGAGCTTGGCCAGCAAACGAGACAGGTCGTCGGCGAATTGTCGCATCGTCGTTTTCTCGGCAGCCGCGTCGCTCTGGCCGAAGCCGCGCAAGTCGGGCGCGATCACTTGATAGCCTTCGGCCGATAAGACGTTGATCTGGGCTTCCCACATCGAATGATCGAGCGGAAATCCATGCGCCAGCAGCACTGGCTCTCCCTCGCCGCGGATCACGACGTTCAAGGTCACTTCGCCGATCGGAATTCGTTCGCCTTGCATGGGTTGGCCTGTTATTGTTCGTCGGGTTACTTTCAGCCTTCTTAAGCCGAACCAATTGTAACGCGCTTCGCGCGTGCCGCATCGCAGGCTGCTTCAGCGGGAATTATTCCTGTTCTTCCTGACGCGAAAAATAGTTGGCAGCGAAGTTCGCGTTAAGCGACGTAAGCCGAAAAAGTCCGCCGCCGAGCCAAGTCGGATACCAATGAAAGACGGCGAACAAGCGCAGCACGACGTTCGCAAGCAATAAGATGCCGGTGACGGAGATGCCTATGACGCCCAGAATCGCGAACCCTTTGGCGGTGTGCGCGCTCCAAACGTCGACAATCATCGGATGATAAGCGAGAAGCGTCAGCGCATATCCGACGATGACGATGGACAGCAGCGTCAGCAGGCCGTTTACGATCAACGAGGCCGCTTGCCAAGGGCGCCGCCAAAGACATTGCCGGCAAAGCGAATAGCGAACGAGCAACCGATTCCAATAGAAAGTCTGCTCGAAATCATGCTCGCCTGCCGCGCCGCAAGCGTAGCAAAGCCCGCGAACGTCGAGCGGCGAAGCGCCTTCGATATGCTGAGGATTATTGCGTCGCGGCGCGTGCGCGGCATGCGGCGAAGCGAACGGATTTTCGTCAGCGGTCGGCATGCCGCTCATTAGTATCGGATGAGCTGAGCGATCAGTTCGCTTTGACCCAAATGTTGCGATAGCGAACCGGGTTGCCGTGATCTTGCAGATAAACGGGCCCCGGTTCCGGCCCCGCTTCGACGGGAGCGGCTCGCGTGTTCTTATCGGCCGGCAGTTCGACATCTTTATGGATGATGACGCCGTTCTGCTTGACGGTGATTCGAGGGGCGCTTTTAACCTTGCCTTCGGCGTCGTACTTGGCCGCGGTAAAATCGATGTCGTACGTCTGCCAGCGGAGCGGCGGATAACACATATTGAGATCGGGCTTCTTAAGCGTATAGAGTCCTCCGCACTCGTTGTTCTCGCCGGTCAGACCGAACGAGTCGAGCATCTGCACCTCGTAGCGCCCTTGTAGATAAAGACCGCTGTTGGCCCGCGCTTGCCCGCTCGCTTCGGGCATAAACGGGAGCAAAAACTCGATATGAATCGAATGGTCGCCAAATAACTGCTTGCTGGTCGCGCCTTGCTGCAACAAGCCGTCTTCAGTCATCTTCGCGTTCATCCAAGCGTCTAGATTCGAACCGTCGAACAAAACGACCGCGCCGGCAGGCGGCTTGGCGCCCATCGTTTCGCTCTCGCGAAAGACTTTCGACAGTTCCATGACCCTTTGGTTGTCGGCGCCGTAGACGACCAGCATGTTGTCTTTGATCTCGCCGCGCACCTCGCCCCCTTCTTCGGGCTGATGCCGAAAGACGACTAAGTCGCCTTCCCGCTGACCGTCGACATGCAACTTCTTTTCGTCCAACTTCAAGCCATCGCCGGGCAATCCCCCCGGCAGACCGACGGCGTGAAATTTCCCTTTCCCTTGGGCAATCACTTGAGCGCCGACTTTGACTTTGTCTGGGCCGAGATAGCCGACATATTCTCCTTGCACTTCATAGTCTTCGCCCGCCGCTTTGGGGTCGGTAAAAGTCGCTTCGGCCGCCAAAAGCGAGCCCAAACTGAAGAGTAAGATGGGAAATACAAGCCGCATTGAGACGCGAAAAGGCATGGCACGGAGGCTCCGAGCGCAGAGGATTATGGCGAGAAGTTCCTTTATTCTCCTTTACAATGCCGCACGATGCAAGCTTCCGGCGCTTCTGGCTCGACCAATCGGCAGGGAAAGGTAGAATACGTGGAGGCCCCTAGGGCGCCGCCGCTCCGATGCTTATCTGTTCACTTTAGGAAGCGATTTATGCCGTTGGTTCGTTGCTATTCGTTGCTGGTCCTGTGCACGGCGGCTTTGCTGTTGGGCTGCGACAACGTCGGATTTCGTAATCCCTTCGCCAAGCCGGCGCCGCCGACCCAAAAAACGACCGCCGCGGTCGCGGCGCCTTCCAAAGCGAAAAAGGTTTCGCCCGAGGTTTCTTCTCGCAAAAAAAGGGAGGCCGCGGCCCGCGGATCGATGATTCGCACGACTTCGCTTCGCGGGGGAAAAACGGCCGGCGGCGGTGCGATGGAAAGCCGGCTAGACGTGCATGACGCCGTTTCGCGAATCGGCGACGATCTGAAAAATACGATCGAATATTCGCCGGCGCTGGTCGTTTGGATGATCGACGCGACGCAATCGGCCGAAGCGTTGAAACGTGGCTTCCAAGATTCGGCGGAACGGTTATATGAAGATCTGGGCAAAACGCTCGCGGGCAAATCGCCCGATCAACTGACCACCGCCGTGGTAGCGATCGGCGGAACGTCGCCCCAATTCTTGATCGACCAACCGACCGGCGACTTGGCTGCGGTTCGCGAACAAATCAGCAAGCTGCCGAGCGATGACAGCGGCGCCGAGCCGATCTTTGCGGCCGTCGATCAAGCGCTCGACAAGTATGGCAAGTATCAATCGCAAAACCGCCAAGTCGCGTTGGTAATCGTGACGGACGAAGCGGGCGACGATCAAGACAAAGTCGACGCGGTCATCGCCAAAGCCCGACCTTTGGGAGTCAAAGTTCATGCGATCGGGGTCCCTGCCCCATTCGGTCGTTCGGCCGGCTTAATGCAAACGGCCGAAAACCGGCGTGACGGAAAACCGGCGATCGTACAAGGTCCGGAGACTCGTCAATTACAACGGATCGACCTCGACTTTCCTTCGGCTGGTTTCGGCTCTCAAGAGATCGACAGCGGGTTCGGCCCCTTCGCGCTGAACTATTTATGCCGTTCGACCGGCGGCGCATATTTGATCGTCCGCTCTAGCGCTTTCGGGTCTTGGCCCGGCAACGCCAACGTTTATGGCGGAGAGTACCGCCGCAAATATCCGCCGCAATTCATCTCGAGCGACGAATATCAACAAATGCTGGCAAGCAACAAGGCGCTCGCCGCGCTCGATGCAGTCGCTACGATGTCGCCTGCAAGCGCGATTACGTCTCCCACGACGAATTTTCGGACCGGGGACGAAGCGGCTTTGAAACGCAGCCTGGATATGGCGCAGCGACTGCCGGCGCGTCTCGCTCCGCCGATCGATGCGATCTACAACCGTTTGAACGACGCAGCTTCGGACCGCGACAAGATTACGGATCGTCGCTGGCAAGCCAGCTTTGACTTGGCGCTAGGTCGCGCCGCCGCGGCCAAGGCCCGGACCGACGGTTACAACCAAATGCTCGCCCTACTAAAGTCGGGACGTAAGTTTGACGACCCGAGTCATGACACCTGGATCTTGCAACCGGGCGAGTCGCTGAGCGACGCCGGCAGCCGCCTCGAAAAGGTGCGGAAGCAGGCGGTCGAATCGCTGCAGCGCGTGATCGACGAGCATCCTGATACGCCGTGGGCCGAATTAGCCGAACGCGAGCTAGAAACCCCCATCGGCTGGCAATGGACTGAAGCGTAATCGCGCGTTTCTCCTATTCAACCCCATGAATTCCGCCGTGCGCGTTCTCCTTTTTCCGGTCGGCAGCTACGGCGACGTTCATCCTTTTCTCGGGCTCGCCTGCGAATTGCAGCGCCGCGGGCGGCAAGTTCGCCTTTATACGAGCGAACACTTCCGCTCACTGGCCGAACAATCAGGCGTCGATTTTCGCGCCGTTGATACGACGGAAGAATATCAAAAGGCGATACGTCAGCGCGATCTGTTTCATCCGCTGCGGGGGTTCGGCACGATCGCGCGAAATATTATCTTGCCTTGGCAGCGACGGCATTATGATCTGGTCGTCGACGAAATCTCAAACGACGGCCCAGATTTTCTGCTAGTCGGATCGGCGCTGGCGCAAGGGCTGCAAATGGCCCATGAAAAATTTGGCGTTCCCTTCGCCACGATCCACTTGCAACCTTCAGTGCTCTGGAGCGACATTCAGCCGCCGAGATTAACGCGGCGCATGCCGGCCGGCTCGGCGATGCCCCGGTGGTGGAACGCCGGACTTTTTCGACTGGCCGAAAAAATCATGGTCGACTCGGTGTTAAAACGCCCCACCAATCAATTTCGCCGCGAACTGGGACTGCGACCGATCGCACGTTCGACCCAACTTTGGCACTCGCCGCAAAAAATTATCGGCATGTTCCCAGATTGGTACGCGCCGCCGCAGCCTGACTGGCCCAAGCAGACCGTCTTGACCGGTTTTCCACTGTGGGACGAATCGGAACTTGGAAGCTTGGACGCCGAAGTCAGCGCGTTTTTGGATGCTGGCGATCCGCCGATTGTTTTTACGCCGGGTTCGGCCATGCTAAACGGTCAATCTTTTTTTGCGGAGGCGAGCGCCGCTTGTCAGACGCTCGGTCGCCGCGGCGTTTTGTTAACTCGTTTTCCCGAGCAGCTGCCGTCGAAATTGCCGCGCGACGTTCGGCATTTCGCCTATGTGCCGCTTTCGCAGCTTTTACCCCGTTCGGCGGCGCTGGTCTATCACGGCGGCATCGGCACATTGTCGCAAGCTTGCGCCGCCGGCGTGCCCCATTTGATCATGCCGCTGAGCCACGATCAGCCTGACAATGCCGAGCGGATCGAACGGCTCAGATTAGGGAGCACGCTTTATCCGGCGCAATTTCAGGCGAAGAATATCGCGGAAAAATTGCGATATCTGTTGCAATCGAACGAAACAAGCGTCGCTTGCCGCGAGATTTCGGCACGACTGGCGAATCACCAAGGAGTCGTCCGCGCGGCCGACGAAATCGATCGTATGTTGACCAACAGAAGGTCTGTCGATTTTGAATCGTCGGAATGAAAAAAAATCGCCGACCCTGAACGGGTCAGGCGTCGGCGACGAAGAAAAAGTACGCAACGCCCACGATTCTCTCGGCAAGCCGATCGGTCGACAAGAGATTGAAACGCGAACGAGACGATTTCCAATAAACCTTAACGTGACGCCAACGTTTCCTACTTTTCGCCTTACGTTGGAAGATCAATAGCAAGCATCCACGTTAAAAAATACCGAAGGAAACGAAAGTTTATGCGAAGCTGGCCATCGATTTTTTGCACACTACTGGCAGCGCTCGTTTGCTTGCCGCCGCTGATCCTGCAGGCGGCGGAAGCGGAGGAGAAAGATTTACCCGCAGCCGAGACCATCCATCGCTACGACGTTCAAATACAAATTCAGCCTGACTCGAGCTTGCGCATCGTCGAAACGATCGAAGTAACCGCGTTAGGCGATCAGATCAAACGCGGCATCTATCGCGATTTTCCTGTCTACAGCTATCCTTTACTCGGTCTGCGTTTGCATCATCCGCTGAACGTCATTCGCGCAACTCGAGATGGCAAGCCGGAAAAATATCGGATCGAAGAGCCCAACGACAATCGCCCGAGCGAAGCCCGCATCTATCTTGGCAAAGCGAAACGAAAGCTCGAAAAAGGGACGTACGTCTATACGATCGAGTACGTCACCGCCAACTGGCTGATCGCCGGTCGGCGACAAGACGAACTGAATTGGAACGTGACCGGCAACTTCTGGGCGTTTCCGATTGAAAAATCGAGCGTCACGATCGACTTGCCCAGCGACGTTCAAGCCGATGAGGTCGCCGTGGCCGCATGGACCGGCGCAACCGGCGAGAAAAAACAAGATTGGCGACAAGTCGACGCGCCGGCGAACCAAGTCAAATTAGAGACGACCTCGGTTTTGAACGCGGAAGAAGGGTGGACCGTTTCAGTAAATTTCCCAGAGGGAACGCTCGCGACTACGACGAATGACGGCGGACTGTATGCGAAATTGCTAGAAGACAACCCTGATGCGACGCTGACGTTGTTTACGCTGATATGCGCCTTCGGCGTTTACTCGATCAGTTGGATTTTAGTCGGCAAAGATCCTTCGCCGGGAGCGATTTTGGTGCAAGACGACCCGCCGAGCGAGCTTTCGCCGGCTGCGGCTCGCTTCGTCTCGCAGATGAAGTTCGACTCGGGCTGCTTGGCCGCAGCGCTGGTCGACGCCGCTTCGCAAGGCGCCGTCACTTTGACATGTCATCAGTCGGGACAATACTCAGTCGCCAAACTTGACGAAACGAAGTTTTCTCAACTTTCGCCTGAGGTCGAAGTCTTGCTACGCGAACTGCTTGATTCTCGTGAGAAAATCACCTTCGCCAAATCGCAACACAAGATCATCGGCAAAGCGGTCGCCGAGTTTAAAAAATCGTTGCAAACGAACTATCAAGGCAAATACTTTGAAGCCAACGGCTGGTGGACCTTGTGGGGAGTCTCGGTTTCGATCGTCGGCATGGCGCTGGCGATCCTCTCGTCTCCCAATTATCCGTTGGGATTTTTCTTTACGGCTTGGCTATCGTTTTGGACGGTCGGGGTGTTCACGCTTTGCTCGATGGCGCTGACGGCTTGGTATGCGGTCTTTCTCGGCGTTGGAGGCCCGATCAAACGCGGCTTGGCGTTGGGCGGCGCCATTTTTATCACGGCGTTCGCCACGCCGTTCGTCATTGCCGAGTTTGTGGTGCTAGGAATTTTCGCACATTACGTCAGCGTCTATATCCCCATCGGGGTCATCTTGCTGGTTGCGATGGGTTGGCGCTTTTCGCATTGGATGAAGCGTCCTACGTACGATGGACGAAGACTGCTTGATCAACTCGATGGATATCGACAATGGCTAGAAGGCGAGTTCGTCCGTAAAGTGCATCACGCTCGCTCGGCCGAAGATGGCGCCGCGCTGTACGATGAGCGATTGGCCTGGGTCATGGCCCTGGAACTGAACAAAGGATGGTACGAACAGCTTGGCCCCAAGGTGCTGGAAGCGAGTCGCTATAACTCCAGCTTGATAAAAAGCAATCCGCTCTATTCTTCGAGCGGGTCAAGCAACGCGGCCCGCATGTTGACCGGCGCCGCTTTGGCCGGCGCCCTCGGCGGCGCCGTCTCGACCGCGTCTACCAGTTCTCGGGGCAGCAGCGGCGGCGGCGGCTCGTCCGGCGGAGGCGGGGGCGGCGGAGGAGGCGGCGGTTGGTAATATCGCGACGCTCACGCCGTTCTACGTTCGTTTCTTTCGTATTGGAATCTGTTTGTGTCCGCGTTATCGTCGAAATCGATCGCTTCTGCGAACGGGTTAGAAGCGACCCGGCTCGCCTATCGTCAACTGTCGGCCGGGCAATCGCCGCTCGATGCGGCGGTCGCCGGGGTCACGCTGCTTGAAGATGACCCCGACGAACTTACCGTCGGATACGGCGGCCTGCCTGACGCCGAGGGAGAAGTCACGCTCGACGCGGCCGTGATGGACGGGCCGAGCCATCGCGGCGGATCGGTCGTCGGCCTGAAAAACGTGCGTCACGCGGCTCAAGTCGCACGCTTGGTCCTTCAACAAACGCGCCGCGCAATGCTCTGCGGCGACGGAGCGCTCGACTTTGCAATAGCCAACGGTTTCGCCGAAGAAAACCTGCTCACCGAAAAAGCGCGGCGCATCTGGCTCTACTGGAAGCGAATGGAGTGCCGCGGCAAAGATTGGCTGCCGCCGCAGCCGGGCGAGTTCGACGACGAAACGATCGCCGAGTTTGAACGCTATTATCCGGTGACCGGCGAAAAAGCCTCGGGCGGAACCGTTCATCTAGCGGCTCGCGACGACCAAGGCGACCTGGCCTGTGCGACGACGACCAGCGGTCATTGCTTTAAAATGCGCGGGCGAGTCGGCGATTCCCCAATCTTTGGCGCCGGACTGTATGTCGATAACCATATGGGAAGTTGCGGCAGCGTCGGACACGGCGAGGCGAACTTGCTGAATTGCTCCAGTTTTCAAGCGGTGCAACTGATGGGGCGCGGAGCCAGCCCGCTCGACGCAGGCCTGGAAACGCTGGCGACGATCGCGCGCCATGCCGCCGCACACGAACGGGACGACGCGGGAAAGATCGCCTTTAATCTTCAATTGTTTCTTCTGCACCAAGATGGGCGCCATGCCGGGGTCGCAATCCGCGGCGCCAAACAAATCGCCGTGACCGACTGCGATGGAACTCGGTTGGAAGCTTGCGTCAATCTTTGAACGGCTTGTTTTAGGCCGCACCGCGGCGTTTCAACTTTTTCAGGCGGCGCCGTTCGGCCTTGGTCAACATATGCTCCGGCTTCGCTTCTAGCGCGGCGATCTCGTCGTCGTTACTGTTGCCGTTGCCCCCCAAAGTCAGCGGCTCCATCTTCAACGTTTCCGCTGGCGCCGCCGTCTCGGCTTGTTGTTGCTTGATTACTGCGCGGCGAGCGTTCGACGCAAGCGGCGCCGCTGCCGGCTTCGGCTCGGGCGGGGTCTTTTGCTCGGCTTTCGCCTTGCCGCCGATTCCAAACCAACCTCGTTTCTTCTCCGGCTCCGCTTCTTCTTTTGGCGGTGCGGCAGTTGGCTTTTTCGCCGCTGGCTTGGCCGGCTGCTTCTTTGGCGGCGCGATATTCTCTTCCGTTTTTTCTTTCCGCCCCCAAGAGAACCATCCTCGCTTTGCCGGCTCGTCTGGCTTCTCCGCCGTCTCTTTATCGGCCTTCGCTTTCGTTGTCGCCGCTTGGGCCGCTACTTTCGAATCTGGGGCGGTCAGCTCGGAATCTGGTCGCTTTTTGCCGACAAAACCGAACCATCCTCGTTTCGGCTCGTCCGCCGTTTCGGTCTCTTCCGATTTCGCAGCCGGCTTGACCTTCGGCTTGGCGGCACGTTTGACCGGGGCCGGTTTCTCATCTTCCGCAGACGGCTCGGCAGTCGATTTGTTTCCGCTCCACGAGAACCAACCTTTTTCCGACTCCGGCTCTTCCGCTTCGGCCTGATCTTGCTTTTTGACGATCGTCGGGCGTCTTCGCGTCTTTTTGACCGTGGTTTGAGCTTCTTGATCGGTCGTTACGGCAGCGTGCGTCTCGACGCTGCGCGACGCGATCAGCCCGATGGCATCCATCCAAACGAACCGAGCGTACTGCAGCAGCATCATCGAGAGTAGCCACATTCCGCCCAGATAGATGGCGCAGGTCGCCAACTGGGCGTCGATATGCTCGGGCCACAAGATCAGATTCGCCTTCGAAGCGACGAAAGTCGCGAGCGAGGCGATCGACAAGATCGCGACCGCCAACGTTCCGCGACTCGCGCGAACCTCCCACAAAATCCGCATCATTGCAAAGCCGTAAAAGATCGCGGCGACCAACAAGGCCCACCCATGTTCTAAATCGGCGAATTGTCGTCCCGTCGCCTGCTCGATCGCCGCCCCGATCGGCGTCCGAAAATCAGCGAGCAAATCAATCCCGGCAAACCCCAGCAGAGCGACCGCCCAGAGCCAAACGTGATAGCGGCCTCGATAGTCGTCGAGGCGGTGTCGGCGAATGCGATAAATCACCAACGCCGCTTGCGCCGAGGTCCAAAGCGAGATGACGGCGAGCCAGCCCCCCAAACTGTTGACGCTGGTCAGATCGGCGAACGACGCTTTATCGGCTAGATAATAATGCAGCGCGGCCAACGCCGAGATCAACACGACGCCTAGCGCATAATAAGCGAGAACCGAGGTCCAAGTCAGCGGAATCAGATCGACAATACGCACGCGGCGTTCTAAGAGCGCTTGCGAAGAATATCGACGCGCCCTTTTGCCGCCGCTCGCATCCTCGCCTTCTTGGGCGTCGGAATCTCGGCCCGAGACGTTGCGATCATCGAGTATGGCGCGGCGACGACGATCGTCGCGCGCTGCGTTCCGCCTGAATTCCATCTTCCCTGACGCTGTGCTAGCAAGTGTAAATCGACGAATCCGTTCGTCGTGATGAGAGAGTTGTACATAAAGGAGTTCGGCAGTCAGGGCAGAGCTTCTAAAGTCCTCCTGAACATGAATTTTTTGTGACTTCGCCGTACAATCCGACCTTCGGTGCTAGCGAATCGCCGCTCGGTTGGTCAAGATGCCGAGCCCTTCGATTTCGACCTCCAACTGATCGCCCGGTTGCAAAAAGATTTGCGGATCGCGCGCAACGCCGACTCCATGCGGCGTACCGGTAAATATCAGATCGCCCGGTTGCAGCATCACTACGTTCGACAAATACGAAATCAGATAGTCGATTTTGAAAATAAGCTGACTGGTCGAAGATTCTTGCATTGTCGTGCCGTTTAAACGACATCGAATGGCTAAATCGTTCGGATCTTTAATTTCGTCCGGCGTGTGCAAAATGGGACCAAGCGGAGCGAACGTATCGAACGACTTGCCCAGCAGCCACTGTTTGCCCGGTTTTCCTTTTTGCCAATCGCGCGCCGAAATGTCGTTTCCGCAGCAATATCCTCCGAC
>JBITAD010000287.1:10756-14477 GCA_044439945.1 Blastopirellula sp. JB062 | reverse complement strand
ACGCATGGACGACTACTCAAATTCGAACGCCTGGCTCTATAGCCATGGCATCGCTTCGATCGCGCTATGCGAAGCGTACGGAATGACGCAAGACGCCAAGCTTCGCGAAGCGGCTCAAAAAGCTTTAGACTTTATCGCTTCGTCTCAAGATCGTTCGGTCGGCGCCTGGCGGTATTTGCCAGGCATCGGCGGCGACACCTCGGTTAGCGGTTGGATGACTATGGCGCTAAAAAGCGGGCAGTTGGCCGGGCTCGACACGTCGCAGCAAACTTTCGATGGAATTGATCGCTGGTTAGCCCGGGCCGCCTATCAGCCTGAAGGGGGCGTTTTGTTCGTCTATAACCCGGATGCGCTCGATAACGCCGTTCAGCGTCATGGCCGCTTCCCCTCGAAAACGATGACGGCGGTCGGGCTATTAATGCGGCTTTATATGGGGTCGAACCGCGACACGACGGTGATGCGAAAAGGGGCAGAGCATTTGTTAGCCAACCTGCCGGAAGTCGGCAGTCGCGATCAACCGCAACGAGATACTTATTACTGGTATTACGCGACTCAGGTCATGTTCCATATGAAAGGCGAATATTGGCAAGCATGGAATAATCGGCTTGAACCGCTTTTGGTCGAATCGCAATTGGTCGAAGGACCGCTCGCCGGCAGTTGGGAACCGGAAGGCGAGATTCCGGATCGTTGGGGAGAGTACGCAGGACGCATCTACGTCACCACGATGAACTTGCTTTCGCTAGAAGTCCATCATCGCCATTTGCCTTTGTATGTGGACGCGGCGAAGTAATGCGGCTCTAGTCGTTTTCACGTAGGCGGATCAATTGGTTGCGGCCATGCTCGCTGAACGCGAGTTTGTCTTCTCGGGCTAGCCAGCCGATCGCTTGCATCACAAGATCGCGCGGCAGGCCGACTTGTTTCACCAGACGCGATAGAGACATAGGGCCGTCGGTTCGCAAGGTCAGCCAAATGAGGCCTGCCGTCTCGCCGATTTGCGAGATTGTCTGAAGCGTGACCGAGTCGGTAGAGGTCGCAGTCGTCATAATTTTCCCTCGTTGGCGAATTCACGCAGTTTGCGTTGATGAACATTCGGACGTGGGGCGCGGCGATTATAACGAAACGGCCGTCGTCGATTCAACCGTATCGCTAAGGCGGAACTTGAGCGGCGCGCAAAAAAGGCGACGAGTCATGCTCGTCGCGTCGCTAGTTCAATTGAAGAAAGATCTTGCCTTACGGCGCCACGATCGCCGGCATCGGGGCGTAGTAGGTGGTCGTGGGAGTCGCCGACTGAACCGGTCCATAAAACGTGGATGGCGGCGCGTAATAGGTCGTGGTGGGCGTCGTTGTAGCAGTACCGCCGTAGTAGGTGGTGGTCGGAAGCGGCGAATAGTAATTGGTCGTCACCACGCTAGGCGTCGCCGGCAAATAGTTCGTCGTCACCGGAGCGGGAGCGTAATAGCTTGTAACGGGAACCGCAGCGACTGGGGCATAGGCGCCGTAAACGGGACGGTACGAAGTTCGTAAGCCAAACAATCCGCGACGCTCTGGCACGTAGCCGACGACCGGCGGGGCGGCAATCACCGCTGGAGCGGAGTAGTAAGCGACTTGTGCATTGGCAGCGCCAGCGTAAGACGCAACGACAAACAGGGCGGCTGACGCCCAAATAACTGTACGATTCATGGTTTGCGTGTCCCGCATAAAGAAGACGAGATAGGTTTCTTATTGACGCCCGCACCGGCTCACCGGCGAAAGCTTGCTCTGGAAGTTCCAGAGAGCTTGCCGCAACTCGGCTTTGCTTGAAAACCGTGCAGCGTGCCTAGACGACAAGTAAGCATAGGTTTCAATACCGACTCTTCCAGTCATTCTACGCGCATTTCTGCGACCGAAGGGGAGCGAATCTCCAGGAATTCTTGAGAAATCGATTGGATCGATCGCTGGCATGTCGTAGAAATCAGAGTGGAGAACCTATTGGGGTTAACGATTTTCGGCGAATAAGGCGAACGATTATGAAGGCGCAAACGTTTCTAGCGACTGTTTGTCTGGTGATGATCTCATGGGGGACCTTAAAAGCGGAAGAATCGCTCTCTCCGGAAGCCGAAATTACGGCAAGCGTCGTATCGTACGTCGCCGCCTACAACGCTGCCGATCCTGATCGCCTGGCGGAACATTGGGCGGCCAATGCTGAATATCTTTGTCGCACCACAGGCGAAAAAGTGGTCGGTCGCGAAGCGATTCGACGGCATTTCGCTGCGCAATGCCAGCAAACTGAGATGCCGCAACTATCGGTCGAGATCGATTCGATTCGGTTTGTGAAACCGGACGTCGCCGTCGAAGAGGGGACCGCTCAACTGGCTGCGTCGGGAGAAGCGCCCCTGGTTCTGTCCTACACCGCGATTCATGTGAAAGAAGAGGGGATTTGGAAACTTGACAGCGTTCACGAAACCATCGCCGCCGACCAGATGTCGACTGCTCCGCAAGTTTCTGAAGCTCGCTTGCAACTCGAACCGTTGGCTTGGCTAATCGGTCGTTGGGTGGACGATTCGGAAGGGGCCCGAGTCGAAACAATTGGACGCTGGAGTAAAAATGAAGCGTTTTTGATCCGTTCGTTCCAAGTACACGTCGCGGACGTCATTGACCTAGATGGAACCGAAGTCATCGGCTGGGATCCGGCCGAGAAGTGCTTGCGCGGGTGGGTTTTTGATTCCGACGGCGGTTTCGCCTCCGAAAAATGGAGCGTCGATGATGGGCGATGGTACGTACGATCAACTGGGGTTTTGCCAGATGGTCGGCGGACTTCGTCATTACGTACAATTTTTCGCACGGCGGAGGACAAATACGAATCGCGATCGATCGGTCGTTCGCTCGAAGGCGAATTGCTACCTGATGTCGGTCCTTTTCATGTCGTGAGACAGCCCGAAGAATAACTGAAACGAATTTTCGTCCGTAGACTGCCGGGACGAACGACTGAACCAGAGAAGGCCCGCCATGAACTCTCGAAATCTATTTCTCACCGGCCTGTTATCCACGGCGCTGTTGTTGCCCAATATCGCACTTGCCCGAGGTTTTGGCGATGGAGCCCGCGGCGGCGGAGGAAACCGCGCGGCAGGCAAGAATATCGGCGGCGGCCAAATGCGCAGCGCTCGCCCAAGCGGCGGCAATTTTGGCGGAAGAGGAAATAGCGCCCGCTCGCCGAGTAAATTCAACAGTGCGGGGCGAAGCCCCTCGATGAGTCGCCCTTCCGCAAATCGCCCCTCGTTCAAGATGCCCAGCCGAGGCGCGAATGATCGCGGAGCGTCGCCGGCACGCCCTTCGCCCAGTCGCCCTTCAGCATCTCGTCCCGGCGGCAAGCGTCCGTCAGACATACCTTCGTTCAATCGGCCTTCTTCTCGTCCGCAGCAACGCCCCGCTTTCAACTCTTCTGATCGGGGACGACCAAGCATTTCGTTCCCTGGCGGCAGCAATAACAGTCGCCCGAACGTCACTGCACGACCAAATTTTGACGGCAACAAATCAGGCACGCGTTTTCAAGGGCGTCCTTCAAACGCCAAGTTACAAGATTTTCTCGGCATCTCACCCAATCGACCCAGCCGCGATCGGCCCACGCAATTACCGGGCAATGTGAATCGCCCTAGCCGACCCAACTTGCCCGGCATCGGTGACCGACCAGATCGTCCCGACCGCCCCGGCATCGGTGATCGCCCCGATCGTCCTAGCCGCCCCG
>JBITAD010000287.1:8286-10656 GCA_044439945.1 Blastopirellula sp. JB062 | reverse complement strand
CGACCCGATCGCCCGAACCGACCCGGCGATGGTGACCGACCCGATCGCCCGAACCGACCTGGCAATGGTGACCGGCCCGAGCGCCCGAACCGTCCTGGCGATGGTGACCGACCTGGTCGCCCTGGTTATCCAGATCATCGACCAGGTCATGGAGGGCATTGGGACCATTGGCACAAACGGGGTGATTACGTTCGCCATCGCCATGATTACTGGCGAGGCCGCCACAATTGGAATCATGGATTTTGGGGATGGAACAATCCTCGCTACAACCGTTGGGGTTTTTACAGCTATCGTCCCTATCCTGGTTATTGGTGGCGCTGGTCGACTCCGGTCGGTTTGACCGCTTGGTTTACGTGGGGGTCGACTTGGGGAACTCCCGCTTATTACTACTATGGCGACAACGTTTACTACGACACGCAGTACGTGTATATCGACGACACGCCGATTGCGACCACTACGCAATACGCCCAACAGGCGGCTGATTACGCCGCTGCCGGTCGAGAAGCGCTGGCCGCCGATCCGCCGACCGATCAGAGCGGCGAAAATTGGATGCCGCTCGGCGTTTTCGCCCTGGTCAATAAGGACGAAGGCGACCCGATCATGTATCTGCAATTGGCTGTTGATAAAGAAGGCCTGATCGCAGGCACTTATTTCAACACCGAGACGCAAACCAATTTGCCGATCGAAGGGAGCGTCGATCAAGAGTCGCAGCGCGCCGCGTGGACCATCGGAGACAAGACGAGCACCGTCATGGAGACAGGAATTTATAACCTGACTCAAGACGAGACGCCGATCTTGATTCACTTTGGCGAGGAGAAGACGCAAACCTGGATGATGGTCCGCTTGCCGGAAAACGAAGAAATTCCAGACGGGGGCGACGCCTCAGACGGGGCGGACCCGTTCGCTCCCTGACGACGACCCTGAAGATTGAGCAGGTCAATAAGATCGAACAACGAGCGTTTGCTAAAAACGCTCGTTGTTACGCTTTAGGCAAGGCTTTGTCGCGCAGTTCGCGCGGCAAAGGAAAATGAACCTGCTCTTCGCGAATGCTATGCGGGGTGATCGTCGCGCCATGTCGATCGACCAGATAGTCGAGACATTCTTGCACCACTTCTTCGGGTGCGCTGGCGCCGGCCGTCACTAAGACCGTTTCGACCCCGTCAAACCACTCGGGCTTCAAATCGGATGCGCCGTCGAGTAGATGCCCCGGCGTGCCGGACTCGATCGCCAACTCTTTTAAACGTTGACTATTTGAACTGTTCTGGCTTCCCAAAACGAGGACGAGATCGGCCTCCGCCGCCAAAATGCGAACCGCTTCTTGTCGGTTTTGGGTCGCATAACAGATGTCTTCTTTGGGGGGGCCTACTACCTGCGGAAATCGAGCCTTGAGGGCCGAGATAATTCGGTTGGCGTCATCGACCGACAGGGTGGTCTGCGTTAGATAGGCCAGCTTGCTGTCGTCTGCGACTTGCAAATTTTCGACCGCCTCGGCCGATTCGACCAAGATAATCGCCTCGGGGGCTTCGCCCATCGTGCCGATGACTTCGTCGTGCCCTTCGTGGCCGATCAGAAAAATCGTGTAATTTTGTTTGGCAAATCGAATCGCTTCGAGATGAACCTTGGTGACCAAGGGGCAAGTCGCGTCGATTGCGAAGAGTTTGCGGTCGCGCGCCATGCGACGAATTTCGGGCGAAACGCCGTGGGCGCTAAATAGCAAAGTCGATCCTTCCGGCGCATCGGCGAGATCGTCAATAAAAATCGCGCCCTTCTCCTTGAAGGTGGTCACGACGTATTTGTTGTGAACAATTTCGTGATAGACGTAAACCGGCGCCCCAAACGCCTGTAAAGCGAGGTCAAGGCTCTCAATTGCCATATTGACGCCGGCACAAAAGCCGCGGGGACTGGCGAGGATCACTTTCATCGTAGCGCACTTCTCCTTACGATTGCATCATACTGAATCGCCGCACCGACAGATAGCGGCGTTCGCTCCCCAACTTCCGGAACCGTAACGCCCTCGGCAGATGGAACGCGTGCCCGATTCCCGATTTGAGCGGCAGCTTCGACAATACGGTCCCGACGCTCAGCACGAGCCGGTGACGCTCGCGGCGGCGACCGCCTATTGTCAGCAGCTGACGAAAAACCACTACGAAAATTTCACGGTTGCTAGCTGGCTGCTGCCGCGAGAGTTGCGCTCGCATTTCGCTCATATTTACGCCTATTGCCGCTGGTCGGACGATCTGGCCGACGAATCGGGCGACGACGTTCGCAGTTTGCGATTGCTGGCATGGTGGAGATCTGAACTACAAGCTTGCTATCAGGGCCGCACGCGACATCCCGTCTTCGTCGCACTGGCCGAAACGATTCGAGCGT
>JBITAD010000287.1:0-8276 GCA_044439945.1 Blastopirellula sp. JB062 | reverse complement strand
TTTCGCCGATCTATTGTGCGCCTTTGAACAAGACCAGCGGATCAAACGTTACGCAACGCACGACGAGTTATTGAATTATTGTAAAAATTCGGCCAATCCCGTTGGACGCTTGGTCCTTTACTTGGGGCGTTGTTCTCGTCGCGAAACGTGCGAACTTTCCGATTCGATTTGCACCGGATTGCAGCTAGCGAACTTTTGGCAAGACGTCGCGCGTGATTTTGCGATCGGTCGCATCTACTTGCCGGCCGACCAGCGGCAACGTTACGGCGTCACCGAGAAAATGTTAGCCGCCGACGCCGCATCGCACGAACTGCGCAGTCTGTTGCAATTGGAAGTGGAGCGCGCCGAGCGATATCTCAACGCAGGCCGACCGCTCATCAAGCAAGTCTCTCCGGAACTGCGGATCGACGTCGAACTGTTTTTGTCAGGCGGGTTAGCGATTTGCCAAGCGATTCGACGACGACGATTTGACGTGCTCCGCAAACGCCCCGTCGTTAGTAAGGCCAAGAAGTTGCAGTTGCTGCTTAGCTGCCTGATGCGAAGCGCATTTTCCCGCGGTTTTCGCAACCCTGCAGCTAAGAAGGAGGCGGTCGCATGACGCATTCTCTTGCCGAGAGCTACGCCTACTGCACGAAAGCG
The DNA here is from genome assembly GCA_044439945.1 of Blastopirellula sp. JB062. Taxonomy (GTDB): domain Bacteria; phylum Planctomycetota; class Planctomycetia; order Pirellulales; family Pirellulaceae; genus Blastopirellula. Next base: position 7,637 of record JBITAD010000287.1, on the reverse strand, counting down.
GCGAAGAAGTCGGGCTCGAACTTCGTCATGTCGTTCATGCTATTACCGCGTCCCAAAAAAGAAGCGATGTACGCGTTGTACGCGTTTTTGCGTCAGACTGATGATTTGGGCGATCAACCTGGCGATACGGCGGACAAACGCCTAGCGCTGCAGCGATGGCGAAACGAATTGAACGGCGCTTTGGCGGGCGAAGCGCCGACCGATCTGCGTTTGCCGGCGCTGGTCGATACGGTGCGACGGTATGAAATTCCGCTCGAATATTTGACGGCGGTTATCGACGGCGTCGAAAGCGACTTAACGCCGCAACCTTTTCCGACTTTCGCCGAATCGCAGCATTACTGTTATCAAGTGGCGGCGGCGGTCGGCTTGGCTTGTTTGCACGTTTGGGGTTTTCAGGGAGCAGCGGCGCTCGAGCCGGCGCTTGCTTGCGGCTATGCGTTTCAATGGACGAATATTTTGCGCGACCTGCACGAAGATGCGATGGTCGGACGCATCTATTTGCCGCAAGACGAGTTGGCTCGCTTCGACGTTTCGATCGAAGATCTTGTCGCAAAACGTGGCGATGAAGGTTTTCAATCGCTCATGAGGTTTCAGATTGAGCGCGCCGAGCGGTTTTATGAGCAAGCCGAACCGTTGCAAGCCTTGTTACATGCCGACGGGCGGAAGATCTTCCCAGCGATGTTACGCACTTATCGCGGTTTGTTGATACGGATCTCGCAAGACCCGACCGCCGTCTTGCGCGAGCGAATCTCGGTCGGCGCCTGGGAAAAAATGCGAATCGTCGCTTCTTTGATGTTTGCGCAGATGTTTCATTTCGTTCCTTCGACGACGATCGGCCGAAGATGAAGTCAAACGCTCGAAACGACGCGCCGCATCCATCGGTTGCAATCATCGGCGGAGGTCTCGCCGGACTCGCCGCCGCCGAAGCCCTTTCGCGCTGCGGCTTTAAAGTGACGCTGCTCGAATCGCGGCGATATCTCGGCGGACGCGCCGGATCGTTTTGCGACGAAACGACGCAACAACTCTTTGATCACTGCCAACATGTCGCGATGGGGTGTTGCACCAACTTTCTCGACTTTTGCAAGCGACTGGGGGTCGACGCTTTCTTTCGACGTGATCGCCAGATGCACTTTATCGACGCTGCGGGAAAGACCTATCCGTTTGCCGCTCATCCTAGTCTTCCGGCGCCGTTTCATTTAGCGCCCGCTTTTTGGCGTCAAGGTTATTTAACCTGGCGCGAACGATTGGGGATCGCCGCCGCGCTGCGCCGCATGTCGCAACTTTCCGACGAGCAAGTCGAATCGCTGCGCGTCGGGCCTTGGCTGCGAGAGCAAAACCAATCGGCGAGCGTCATTCGCCGTTTTTGGGAAATTATTTTGGTTAGCGCGTTGGGCGATTCGATCGACAAAACCTCGCTGGCCGCGGCGCGCAAAGTGATGATCGACGGATTTTTGGCGCATCCCTACGCGGCCGATCTCTATCTCCCCTCAGTCCCCCTGGGACAAATCTATGAAGAGGGAATTGCGCGTCGCTTGTTTGATCGCGGCGTTCGCATTGAAATGGGATCGCCGGTCGACGAAGTTTTTCGCAAGTCGGTGGGAAGCGGGTTTAGCGTCGAAGTGAAAGATCAGGCGACATTGCAGTTCGAGAACGTCGTGATGGCGATTCCCGGTCGGCGTGCGAAAGCGGTGTTGGCGCCTCGCTTATTTGAAAAAGTGCCTGACTTAGCGCAGATCGATCAGTTTAACTATGCGCCGATTACCAGCGTGCACTTATGGTACGAGCGATCGCTGACCGATTTGCCCCACGCCGTTTTGCTAGATCGAACCAGTCAATGGCTTTTTGCCCACGGCAAGGCGAATTCGTCGCAAGACGGGCGCGTCTCTCATTACTATCAGGTCGTTATTAGCGCTTCGCATGACTTGCCCACGGGCGATCATCCGGCGATTATCGCCGCAGTAACCAGCGAATTGGCTCAGCTTTGGCCCAATGCGGCTTCGCCGATCTCGGCACGCGTCATTACGCAGAAAGGGGCCGTTTTTTCCGCCGCGCCCGGAATCGAAGCGATCCGGCCTCGCCAAGAGACGCCTGTCTCCGGTTTGTATCTAGCTGGCGATTGGACCAAGACGGGCTGGCCCGCCACGATGGAAGGCGCCGTGCGTAGCGGTCGACTCGCGGCCGAAGCGTTGCTGCGTCGTTACGGACGCGAAGAACCATTGGTCACGCCGGACTTGCCGCATTCCTGGCTTTGTAAAAAGCTATTTCGATAAACTGGCCGACGCTTACGAGAAGAAATCGTCGTCGTTCTCGTCCAGCTTTTCGTCAGAGCGTTGCGGATCTTTACGAGCTTTGCGTTTCGCTTTTAATAAGCGGCTGACATAGTCCTCGCCATCCGTTTCGTTCGTGACGAAACGAGTCGCTTCGTCCGGCAACGGGGACATTTCCGACGGGGACGCGGCGCCTTGGCCGGGCTCATTTTCCGTTCCGACCGGCTCGGATAACTCGAATCGGGCCGAGCTTTGATACGACTGCGCCGCGCGGCGTTTCGTCGCTTGCAATCTTTCCAGGCGATCATCGTCTCCTTGCGCTTGGCCTGCCCAACGTTGGGCAAGTCGGCGTTGCAGTGCGAATAGCCATTGCCAACCGATCGTAATCCGCCGAAACGCCACGTCGCCGACAAAGGCGAACGCCGCAAAGACCAGGACCCAGGGCCATATTTGTCGCAAGCTGATCGCCGCCGGCAAACCGCGGCGAAACGTATCGACGGCATCCGTCGCGTTGGAGTCGTTCAGTGCGTCGGCGATCACCGTACCGGATTCGCCTCCTTTCGGCACGTTGCCGGCGAGTTGCTCCAGCAGGTTAAGATTGGCGGGCCGTCGCAAAAATTCGGTCGAGTAGCTAACGTTCACGCCGCTACGCAAGATGGGCCGCCCCGGCCCGGTCGCCAGCGAAAGAAAGTAGCTGCCCGATTCGCCGGCCGGGAAGCTCCCTTCGTAGCGCCCCGGCGCCGTTTGTTTTAAGGTGAAATTTTCAGAGGTCATTTCAGGAGTTACCGCCGCGCCGACGACATTCAGAAAATTAACGTCTTCTTTCGCCGCGTCTAAAGCCGTCACGATCACGCGAATGCGGCCGTTCGCCTCTTCGGTCGCCACGGCGAAATCGTTTTGATCTCCAGCCGGACGCATCGCATGGCGTAATATCTGCATGAAAAATTTGTCGTAACCGTCCCAACTGGTCCAACGGTTCGTCCAGCGCGCTCCCGCATCGCTGGTGAAGACGACCGTGCGTCCCAATCCGTACTGCCAACTTGCCAACAGCGTAGCGTTTTCAGGGTGTTTTTCGGGAACCGGCGCGACGAGTCCGACTTCGACCAGCGGGCTCTCTTTAACCGTCGTCATGACGAAACCGTCGAACGTCGGCATTTCGTCGACTCCGTTCAAAATTTCGTGAGCCGAATAAATGGCGGCGTTCATTCCGGGCAATTCTTTGACCAACGGCTGCGCTACTCGGCGAGCCTCGCGCATGAAGATGCGGGGAATCGCTTTGGGATTGTTGACCGCATAAAATTTGCCGCCGCCGTTGCGCGCCACGGTCGACATTAATTTGCGATCGGCGTCGTTGCCTACCGCAACCGCACTGACGGTCATGCCTAATTTTTTCATGTCGGTGGCGATTTGGGCCACGTTACCCGGCTCGGTTTGCCCGTCTGACAGCACGATCATGTGCTTTACGCCGGCATCGACTTTTTGCAGATCACGAAAACCGAGCGCGACGCCCGGCGTCATGTTCGTTCCGCCCGAAGCGCCAAGCTTGCGTACCTGAGCGACGAACATGCCGGGGTTATCGACTTTGCGAATCGGCACGACTCGCCGCGCTTGCGAATCAAACCCGACGACGCCGACGAAATCGGCGGCGCCCATCGCGCGAATCGCCGCGAGGGCGGCGCCTTGGGTCATCTGCATCTTTTCGCCCTGCATCGAGCCAGATTTATCGAGCACCAGCATCAGCGCGCCCACCGGCACGACTTTGGCGTCGCGGATGGTAAAGCGAACCGGCGAAGCTTCTTCAAGTTTGGTATTGGCCCAGCCGCCGGCGCCAAAACTGTTGGGCCCGCCTAAGATGACAAGGCCGCATCCGAGCTGTTGCGTATTTCTGACAAGCAGTTCAATCTGGCGATCGCTAAAGCTTGTGATTTGCTCGCCGATCGATCCGCTTGTTCGCGGGACGTCGGCCAAGATGACAGCGTCGTACGGCTGCAATTCGGCCAAAGACGTAAAAAGCTGATTGCTCGGTTGGACGTCGACCTCTAACTCGTGCGCTTTCATCCGCTCGATTAAGTGATCGAATTGGCCTGTTCGCTCCCAATCTTCAATCAGCAGGATCCGGCCTTTGCCGTGTGCGTTGACGAACGAGGTCGCCTCGTTGTTTTGCGATAAGAGGTCGTCCGCTTTTTCGTGGGGCGTAAATCGTGCCTGATAAGAATAGAAATTCGCCTCTTCAAGAATATTTTCGAACGTCAGAATCTTCTTGCCCGGCGGCAAGACGACCTCTTGTTCGGCTAAAACAACTTCGCGAACTCCCGCTTTACGAATTAAGGAAAGCTTGCCCCGAGCCGTGCGAGCCTGTCCGCCGTCAGGCGTTTCGTTCGACAGGACGACGCTTGCGGCGAAGGCTTGCCCAACGCGAGCGGATTCCGGCGTCGTTAGTTTTTCGACGATTACTTCAGCGGAGGAGGGGGGGGCAATGATCGGCACGACGTCGATGCCGACTCCACCTGAGGCCAATGCCTGGGCGATCGGCAACGCATCGCCGGTCGTCTGGTTGCCGTCAGAAATAATGACGATGCGCCCCGACGAGTCGGATTGAAGCGAAGCTTGCGCCAACTGCATGGCGCCTGCCAGATTCGTTTCGTCCGTTTCGACAAGCGATAAAGCGGCCAGGCGTTTCAAAGGGGGTAAAGGCGCGTCGGTCGGTGGGAATTCGATCGCGGGTTGATCGCCAAAAACGATGACGCCGACTCGATCACCTAGCGCTTCGCGTCGATGTGCGTCGACCTCGCGAACGACATACTCCACCATCGCTTGGCGTTGACTGCTGGGAATGCTTTGCGACTGGTCAAGCAGGTAAATCACGGTCAGCCGGTCGTGGCGCTGCAGCGTTTGAGTTTCGGCCAATGCGGCGATCAACAGCAGCAATACGAAGCTTCGCACCAAAATAGCCGCGGCGCCGCGCGTGCGAGACATCATCGATAGCGATTTGCGGCCCAGCCCGATCACAAGCGGAATCAAGAGCAGTAGCAGCAAATACCAAGGATTGTCGAAACGAATCTCGCTAAACATGCCGAGATGCTCCGCAGATGAGAGAGAGGTAAGTCTAGATTGTAACATGACCTAGGGCGAAGCGCGGCGTCGGGCGATCGTAGGGGGGCGAAGACGAATTCGTTGATGCGGTACAATACGTAAAAAGGATTACGCCGCTCTTGTTGAAGAATCTAGAGATAGACATGGACACTTTTGACGCAATTTACCAACGACGCTCGATCAAGCATTACGATCCGACGCACGAAATGCCGGAAGAGGAAATTGCCAAATTGATGGATGCGACGTTGCAATCGCCCACTTCCTTTAACATGCAAAACTGGCGTTTCGTCGTCGTTCGCGACAAAGAAGTTCGCAAACGCCTGAGGGCCGCAGCTTACGGACAAGCGCAAGTGGAAGAAGCGTCGATCGTAATCGTATTGTGCGCTCATCTCGGGGCGCATGCGCTTAAGCCCGAGCGATATTGGCGGGCGGCGCCCCCTGAAGTTGGGAAAAAACTGTCAGGTTTGCTCTTTAATTTGTACGAAGGGAACGAGCAATTGCAGCGCGACGAAGCGATGCGCAGCGTCGGCATCGCCGGTCAAACGATCATGCTCGCCGCTAAGGCGATGGGATACGACAGTTGTCCAATGGTCGGGTATGACCCCGAAAAAGTAGCCGAAGTGATCCGCTTGCCGCCGGGCCATGTGCTCGGCTACCTCATCACTGTTGGAAAAGCGACCCAACCGGCATGGCCCAAGCCCGGACAGCTTGCCCAGGAAGAAGTTGTCATCCGCGATCAATTTGAGCCGGGTTAATTACCCATTTTCACACTGCAGGGCACGCCGAAGCGAGCGGATGGAGAGAGCAATGGTGACTCGTGATATCAAAGTTCGCCCGTAATCAAGCGGAGAGTGGATACAAAATTTTCCAGATTAAATATAAAAGGGGCGGTCTTTTTAAAAAGGTTTTTCCTAAGCTGTTTTTAGGTAACAGGTTAGGCGTTTGTCTGGCCGGTTAGGAGACCTTGGCGAAGAGTCGGAATTACTTTGACATTTCGGCGCAATACGGTTATCTTCTTCTCTTACATCGACTGCGGTCGAAATTTGGGGTTGCAAGTTGCAACTTTATCTTTGACCTGAAAAATCACACGCCAATTTGCCGGTAACATAACCGGTCCTGCCGCCAGAGATCGAAAATGATTTCGATCCCATTGCAAATCATCCAGGGATGATCGGACGTCTTTTTCCCTTGCGTCCAAGAAAAGCGCCTCCGGTTTTCCCCATCGCAATCACGCCGTTTGCGGTTTTTTTGCGAAACCATTTGTCACGCCTGTGCAATATCACACCATACTCACGTGCCCACCACATCAGGAGACGATCCGATGAAATGCAAGGGAAATCTGCTAAGCCGACGCAACGCGCTCACCATTGGCGCCCTCGGCGGTTTTGGGTTGACTCTCAGCGATATGTTTCGCCTTCGCGAAGCCCGAGCCGAGCTTAAGCAGTACGATAACATCGCCGTGAAGGCGAAGAGCGTCATCCATATTTTCCTGCCTGGCGGGATCGCGCAGCAAGAGTCCTTCGATCCGAAGCCTTATTCGCCGATCGAGTACCGCGGCGAGATGGGAACGATCAAAACGAACACCGGTGAAGTTTTTAGCGAAACCTTGCCCAAAACGGCTCAAATCGCCGACAAAATTGCCGTCGTCCGTTCGATGACGCATGGCGAAGCGGCCCATGAACGTGGCACGCATAACATGTTTACTGGGTACAAGCCGAGCCCGGCGCTCAACTACCCTTGCTTTGGTTCGGTGGTTAGCCACGAGTATGGCCCGCAGAATAATCTGCCGCCGTACGTTTGCATTCCGAATCAGCCGAACGAATTTGCCAGCACCGGTTATTTAAGCTCGTCGTTCGCTCCGTTCAGCCTGGGTAGCGATCCCGCCTCGAAGGGCTTTAAGGTGCGTGACTTGAGCTTGCCGGGCAATGTTGACGAATCACGTTTTTCACGCCGTCGATCGGCTTTGGAAGCGGTCAATGATTACTTCAAAACGAAGAACGAATCGGACGCCGTCGGCGCGATGGATACGTTCTACGAGCGAGCCTATAGCCTGATCAGTTCGGCGGAAGCTCGCGAAGCTTTCAACATCGACGCCGAACCCGACAAAATTCGGGACGAATATGGTCGTCATCAAGCCGGGCAACGCATGCTGATGGCCCGCCGTTTGGCGGCAGCCGGCGTTCGCATGGTGACCCTCACCTACGGCGGTTGGGACATGCACTCGCGGATCAGCCCTGGCATGCGGCGCGTCATGCCGAGTTTCGATCAAGCCTACTC
>JBITAD010000286.1:0-3190 GCA_044439945.1 Blastopirellula sp. JB062 | reverse complement strand
GAATCGGCTCCATCGAGCGAGGATTAAGGGGGGAAGATCCATTATGCTTCTTGCTCGGCGGCGGTCAATTCAACTTGGCGCAAACCCGCGGCCTACGAAAGTGGGCGATTTCGCCTTAGAATAAGCGATCGCTCTTAACTACAAGGAAATCATTCGCCCATGGCCTTTAACGCACTTATTTTCGATCTCGACGGCACGCTGGCCGATACGATGCCCGCGCATTACGTCGCCTGGCGCGCCACGATGGAAAAATATGGCATTTCGTTCGACGAAGATCGCTTTTATTCGCTCGGAGGTCGTCCGAGCGAGCGGATCGTCGAACTGCTGGCCGAAGAGCAGGGAATCGAGCTAGACGCCCATGCGGTGGCGATCGAGAAGGAAGAAGCGTTTTTGTTAGAGATGCGCGAAGTCGCGCCGATCGAGCCGGTGGTCGAGGTCGTACGCGAATATCATGGGAAGATCCCCATGGCGGTGGCGACCGGCGCAATGCGCTACGTGGCCAAGCTGATCTTGTCGCATATCGGCCTGACCGAGCATTTTGACGCTTGCGTCACTTCGGAAGACACGGCGCGACACAAACCGCATCCCGACGTGTTTTTAGAAGCGGCCCGACAGTTGAACGTCGAGCCTGAGAAGTGTCGCGTGTACGAAGACGCCGACTTAGGCGTCGAAGCGGGGCGTCGAGCCGGCATGGAAGTGGTCGACGTGCGCAACTTTTTTACGCCGCGACGCATTACCGTATCTTGAGGACTTCCGTGGCGGCAACTTACGAACATGAGATCTCGGTCGCTCAGGCCGACATCGACATGCAAGGGCATGTCAACAACTTGGTTTATCTGCGGTGGATGCAAGACGCCGCAGTCGCCCACTCGGTCGCCGAGAACTGGGGCAAACGCCGCTACGAAGAGCTGGGCTGCGGTTGGGTCGTGCGCGCCCACTCGATCGAATATCTCGCCCCCGCGTTCGCCGAAGAAAAGCTGGTCGTACGAACCTGGCTCTCCGACTATTTCACCGCGTCGGTCTTGCGGCAGTACGAAATCTATCGGGTTTGCGACAAACGAATCTTGGCCAAGGCCGAGACCAAGTGGGTGCTGATCGACATGGTCAAGCGAACTCCGCGGCGGATTCCGGAAGAAATTTTGTCCGCCTTCCAGCTCGGCCCTCGCGGCGAAGCCCCCGTTTAATCGGTACGACTTGGCGCAAGTTTTCCCTTCTTTTTGGGGGATGCGCGCCGAAATGGCCCGATTTGTCGCACTCGCCTATACTTATACCGTATCTTTTCCCTCGTCCTGGGGTTGGTATTTTTCAGTGCAAGACGTCGTCAGACGTTCTAAACTGATGGAATCAACCCTTCTATCTTCGAGCGACCGAACCGACGTGAAACCGATACGCATCTGCACCGCCGCGCTGCTTGGGGCCGCGACCTTGATCGCGACGCCTGCGCCGGCCGACCTGTTCGTGCTGCACTCGGGCGGTCGGGTCGAGGGAGAGCTTGTCGCGCCCGCCGACGAGACCGCGCAAGAGATGCATGTTCGTACGATCTACGGAGACATGGTCTTGCCGGCCGATGCGGTTGCGGAAGTGATCGAAAAATCGCCGGCCATGCGCCATTACGAGGCGATCTTGCCGCAGATGCCCCCGGATATCGACGGCAATTGGAAGATGGCCCAGTGGTGCGCCAACAACGATCTGCCGACCCAGCGCGAGCGACACCTGCGACAGATCTTGACCATGGACCCCAATCACGAAGACGCCCGCCGCGCGCTCGGCTATATCCGTCGGCGAGGCGAATGGATCATTACCGATCAATGGTTGCAAGATCAGGGCATGATCCGCTATCAGGGCAAATGGATGTTTCCGCAAGACGTCGCGTTGACCGAGCGGAAACAGAAATTTGAACAAGGCGCGATCGAATGGCGGAAAAAGTTGCGCTCTTACCTGCTGCAAATGCGACGCGGCGGCGATACGCTGGTCAAAATTCAAAACGAAATCGCCGCGATCGACGACCCGATGGCGACCGAACCGTTGATCGAACTGTTGACCGACGACAAATATCAAGCGATGCGCGAAGTGCTGGTCGACGCCTTGGGCAATCTGAACAACCGCGCTTCGACCGCCGCGCTCACCAACATCGCGACCGATGATCCGTCGGCCTCGGTCCGCGATCGGGCGACGATCTTGTTAGAGCGTCGGCCCAACGACGCGGCGGTCGCCCAACTGATGGCGCAACTGCATAGCAAAGATAACCGAGTGGTAAATCGAGCCGCGGCCGTCTTGGCCCGGCTCAAGCATCCGGCCGCAATCGGTCCCCTGATCGACGCCCTGGTGACGTCGCACAAGTTTAAAGTCAAAAAAGGAAACCCCGGCGAAACGTCGGCTTCGTTCGGCAGCGGCAGTACCGGCGGTTTCTCTTTCGGCGGATCGAAAGAGAAGATCGTCACGCAAGACATCCGCAACGAGTCGGTCTTGCGGGCGCTGATCGAAACGCTCGAACAAGCCGAGTTAACCGCCAATTTCGGCTACGACCAACTGCAATGGAGACGCTGGAACTCGCAGCGTCAAACGCCGCCGACGGTCGACCTGCGCCGCGACGGCTAGCGCCGCGCGGCGAGCTATTTCAACAAGCTCAGCAGCGCCGGCATTTTCTGCAGCAGCGTAACCAGATCTTTTTCCGACACCTTCTTGTCGCCATCTTTATCGATCAGATCAAAGTACTGCTTCCCTTTATTGGGCACTTCGTCGCGCACGACGACCCCGTCGCCATTGACGTCATATTTTTCCATCAACTTGCGCGCCGCGGCGATCGTGCGATCGACCGGCACTTCTTCCTTTTCTTCCTGCGCAACGTACGGATGCGCGACGTCGAAGTAGCCGATCATCATCTCTTCCCAGGTTTGATCTCCCCAACGAACCGTTTCGGTCGGGTCGGGATTGGCGATGTTCCATTTCGAATTGTCGAACTGGGCGACGCAATGAATCACGCTTCCCGCCGCCAATGGCAACGGGTCTTTCAAGCGATAAGCGGTTTGCCAGTTAAAGTCGTAGGCGGGCACGTCTAGCAAGATTTGATTCTCGTCCTTCCCTTTCAGCTCGTAACGGAACGATTTGCCGCGCAGGTGCATGTGCGGCATCATCGCCAGCAGAAACGCCCCTTCGGAGTTGATTCGCGGCGCGTCGGCCGAAACCTGAT
>JBITAD010000285.1:0-3236 GCA_044439945.1 Blastopirellula sp. JB062 | reverse complement strand
CGACTAACCCGGCGCACAGCAAAGCAACGACGAGCAAGAAACAGGAGGGAAGACGCCAATTCATGAGCAATAACCTTTCCGCAGCCAAACTGATGCAAGCCGTGCCGCGAGTGGGGAAATTCGGAATAGAGTCAAATGGGGGAAGGCAGGGCGTTTTCGCAAACGTTGCATTCTATCCAGACGGGGCACCTGCAATCGTAGTCCGTGACCGCCTAGACGGTCAATAACAAGTAAATGGCTAACAATTATCGCCTACTTTTTGGCGAATGCATGCTAGAGGCAGTCTCAACGCTTTGCCGCCGAACCGGTGGTAATTTTTCATAATTATGCCGGACGTGACAGTTTTGCTGATTTTGTGCAAGCGAAGTCCCGATTCTTGAAATGATGCCGCTTTTCCTTTCTCACCGCATTGCCGGGCGAGAACAGGACGCACCGCCCCGGCAGAGACACGTATTGACGCAATAGGCCGAATGCTCCGACTACTTGCCATGAACGCGAAAAGACTGACACAGCTCATGACTTGCGGTTTTCTGCTCGTTGCAGCAGGCGCCGTTCAAGCCGAGATCGCCAACTGGATCTGGGCTCCGCAGCATTCCCAAGACGCAGTCCCGAGATCGAGTTGCTTTTTTCGAAAAGCGATTAACGTTCGCGGATCTCAACGCGCTATCTTACAAGTCACCGCCGATGACGCCTTCGAGTTCTGGATTAACGGCAATCGAGTCGTAACCGGATCTTCATGGCAGCAGCCCCGAACGGTCGACGTCACGCGCCACTTGAACGCCGGCTTAAATGTGATCGCCGTTCAGGTTACCAACGCATCAGGCGGTTCGGCCGGACTTGCCGCCCGACTCGAATTCACTAACGCCAACGGGCGAAAGCAAGACGTCGTTACCGATGCGACCTGGCTAACGACGCTTCGACCGCCCGCTCGCTGGCAAGCGGTGCAACTGAACGATTCGCAATGGACGGCCGCACAAGTCTTCGGTCCGCTCGGCTCGACCGCCCCATGGCTTGCTAACGGCGACTCCCCCGCTTCGAGCGATCCCACGGCCGCATCTGGCGAGACGCCTGATGAGCCGCGATTTCAAATCATGCCCGGCTTCGCCATCCAAGAGGTGCTTTCGGCCGAAACGACCGGATCGTTAATCGCGATGGCATTTAACGAATTTGGAGACGTCGTCGCTTCGCAAGAAGGCGGACCGCTCATGCTATTTGCCGACGACAACGGCGACGGAGTCGTTGAAGCGGCGCGCGTTTATTGCGACGAAGTGAAGAACGTACAAGGCATCTTGCCTCTGAACGGCGACGTCTACGTCATCGGCGAAGGCCCCCAAGGGACGGCGATGTACCTGCTAAAAGACGAAGATAAAGATGGAACCATGGAGATCAGCGAAACGCTGCTTCGTTTCGCCGGCGCTCTAGGCGAGCATGGCGCCCACCAAATGGCGCTCGGCCCCGACGGGTTGATCTATGTGACCGTCGGCAATCATACGCAATTGGCAGGTAAAATCTCGGAAACCAGCCCGCACCGCGACTATTACGAAGGGGATCTGGTCAAACGCTTTGAAGACCCTGGCGGACATGCGGTGGGCGTCAAAGCGCCGGGCGGCATGATTTTACGCACCGATACCGACGGCAGCTTCGTCGAGATCGTCGCCGGCGGGCTCCGCAATTCGTACGACCTGGCGTTCAATCGCGAAGGCGACCTCTTCACTTACGATTCCGACATGGAATGGGACGAGGGTCTCGTTTGGCATCTGCCGCCTCGTTTGTTGCAAGTCGTGCCTGGCGCCGAGTTCGGTTGGCGCAGCGGGTGGGCCAAATGGCCTTCGTTCTATCTCGATTGCCTGCCGCCGACGCTCGAAACCGAAGCGGCTTCGCCTACCGGCATGGTCTTTTACAACCATCAAAAGTTTCCCGTGCGATACCAAGATCGCATGTTCGCCTGCGACTGGTCGAACGGTCGCATTACGACCTTTCAACTGACGGCCGATCGGGCCGGTTACCGCGCCCAGCAAGAGGTCTTTCTCGAAGGCAAACAATTTAACGCGACCGATATCGACGTCGGCCCTGACGGCTGGCTCTATTTATGCACCGGCGGTCGCGGCACCGACGGCGGTTTGTATCGCATTATCTGGAAGGGCGCAGAGCCCGCCGGACAATCGCACGGCGAAACCGGAATTTCGGCGGCGATTCGTCAGCCTCAGCCGCAAAGCGCTTGGGGGCGTCAACAAATCGCCGAACTTCAGCAAGACCTGGGCGACGCCTGGAGCTCTCAAGTTCAAGGAGTCGCAATCGCCGCGAAAAACGCGTCGCAACATCGCGTTCGCGCATTGGAACTGATGCAACTGTACGGCCCGTCGCCGAGCATTGAATTCCTGCTAAAACTTACCGAAGATCCAGACGCCGACGTTCGTCTGAAAACCGTTCGCCTGCTCGGCCTGCGGAACGAAACCGAAGCGATCGATCGCCTTGCGGAACTGCTTGTCGACGACAGTCCGAAAGTTCGCCGAGCCGCCTGCGAATCTCTCGCGTACAAAGACGCGCGCATTTCGCTTGACGCGCTTCAACCGCTGCTTTCTTCCAACGACCGCCGCGAGGCCTGGGCGGCGCGACGCTTATTGGAACGACAACCGATCGAACAGTGGTTAGACGAGATCCTGGCAACCGACGAGCCGCATCTATTCAATCTGGGCGCTTTGGCGGCCATGACGGCGGCGCCCAATCGCGAGCGTGCGATCGCCGTTTGCAATCGCGCCAGCCAATTGCTCGACAATTATTTGAACGATCAAGACTTTAAAGACATCATGCGGGTGATTCAGGTCGCGATCTTACGCGGAGAATTAAAGCCCGAAGATCTCGGCACGATCGGCGAGCAAATCGCTCGCGAGTTTCCGGCCGGCGATCACATTATGAATCGCGAACTCATTCAAACTCTCGCCTTTCTGCAAGAGTCGTCGATCACCGATCGATATATCGCGCATCTCGATAGCGACATCCCCAATAGCGAACGCCTGTTCCTCGCAATGCAAATGACGTTCGTCCCCGACGGTTGGACGCGAGAGCAAAAACTAAAATTGGTCGGGCACCTCGAACGAGGGCTAGAGATCGAAGGGGGAGAAGGGCTGCGAGGTTACGTCGAAATGTCGACCAAACAGTTCGTCACTCACTTAGACGACACCGAAAAATTGTTGCTGTTGACCGTTGGCGACGTTTGGCCCAATGCGACCTTGGCC
>JBITAD010000284.1:0-3237 GCA_044439945.1 Blastopirellula sp. JB062 | reverse complement strand
CGTCAATTACGCAGGTACGCTGATCGTCGTCAGCCATGATCGTACCTTTTTGAATAATGTGGTGACTTCAACAATTGCGTTTGAAGGGGACGGCGCCGTCAAACAATATGCCGGCGGCTACGACGATTGGCTCGCACAACGCAAGCAAGACGAAGCCGAGACGACAAACGCACCCGTCTCTACGTCTGCGAAACCGCCCGAAAAGCGAGAAAACGCGCGGCAACGCAAACTGACCAACAAAGAGCAACAAGAGCTGAAATCGCTGCCGACGAAAATCGAATCGCTCGAAGCGGAACAGGCCGATCTGCAAGCCAAAATGGCCGAGCCGTCGTTTTACCAACAACCGGCCGACGAGATCAAAACCGTCTCGACTCGATTAGAACAGATCGGCGACGAAATGTTGGCCGCCATGCAGCGGTGGGAAGATTTAGAGACGATCGCAGGCGGATAACGCAAAGCTGCGGCGCCAGCCGATTTAGCCCGTCCAGGCGAACGCGATCAGCATAATGATCCAAACGGCGTCGAGAAAATGCCAGTAATCGGCGCAGATCGACACCGCTACGTAGTTTTCATGGTCATATCCAATCTCGCCGCGATAGGCGCGGTTCGTGACGACCGCCAAAGTCGCCAGGCCGCCGATCACGTGCAACGCGTGAACGAAAACAAGCACGAACATCAGCCCATATAGCTTGATGTCGGGCCCTTTGACGAAATGCTCGGCCAACAGGCGGTTTAGCCCGTCGGCCTGAAAAATAAGAAACGCCAGCGCCGCCCCGCCGGCGATAAATAGCCAGCGGCGAAACGAGTTTTGCTTTTCGACGCGCACCGCGCGAACGGCGTAGTGCAACGAAACGCCGACCCCCACCATGAATATCGTACTAATCCATAGACTGATCGGCACGCCGGAAAACGAAACGGTTCTTTCCGGGGCGCTAGAATAGCGAATCAGAAAATAAGCGAGTAAGCTGGCCGCAAAAAAAACGGACAGCATGGCGATGAATAGAAAAAATCCAAGTCTCGCTTGGTAGATCTCGCGACGCATCGGCAGCACCGAGAGCGAATCCTTGATCATTTCCCGACTCCGTAAAATCTGAACGGGAACCGCCTACAAGGAATTATCCGCCCCTCCAGAGGGCCTACGGAGTACCGTAGACTTTATACGCAACCTCTGACGCCGACGCAAGCGTTTACGACTTTCGCCGACAATTCCCATAACGGCGTTATCGGGCGAATGTCGTCGCCCGTTATTCCGCCGCTTCTAACATTTGTGCGTTATGCAGCGCTTCGACCTGGGGATCATATTCTCGGGCGTCCATCAGCGTGACCGCGATAAACAGTGCGACGAAGGCCAACGAAAATAGAAAGCTGAGCGTGATAAAGGGCTTTTCATACCGCAAGTGCATGAAATAGACCCCCACCAAGGTCGCTTTGACCGTAGCGATACCCATGGCGACCCAAATATCGATGGCGCCGAAATCGATTTCATAAACCGCCACCGTCACTCCGGTCAGCACCAGCAACGCGGCGAAAGTGCCCAACAAAGTGCTCATCGGCATCACGTGCGCCAGGCCGTGATCATGCGAATCGTCGTTATGCTCTGCGTGATCGCTCATCGCGTCGATCTTCCGTTTAATGGATCAGGTAAAGCAGCGGGAACAGGTAAATCCAGATCAAGTCGACCAAGTGCCAATAAAGACCGACGTAATCGACAGGGCCAAAATATTCGCTGCTGAATTCGCCGCGGTGAGCTCGCCAGATCAACCATCCGATCGCGCCCATGCCGCCGATAATGTGAATCGCATGAATACCGGTCATCATGTAGTAGATGCCGAAGAAGATATGGATATTCCGAACCCCTTCGGCCCCGCCATGGCCATGACCATGATCGCCTTCGTGCCCATGCTCGCCGTCGTGAGCATGCTCATCCGCATGCTGGCGGGCCCCCGCTTCTTCCGTCGAAGCATGCGCCGCGTCATGGGCGCCCGCCTCTTCGGCTGGCGCTGGTTTCGCGACGTATTTGTCGGCGACGGTCGGGTATTGTTCCTGCGTGAAATGATTGTAGATGCCGGGATACAGTTCGTGTTCGAACTTCGTCGTGTATTCGATCGTCTTCACGATCAAAAAGACGCCGGCCAGCGCCAAGGTCGCCCACAGCAACACGATCAACAATTTCTTTTGGCTCAACTGAGCCGCGCGAACCGCCCAGGCCATCGTCAAACTGCTGACGATAAGCACGACCGTATTGAGCGCGCCCAGCATGGCGTCCAATTCTTTGGCCGCGTCCGTAAAAATCTCGGGATGCAGCGCGCGATAAACCGCGTAAGCGCAAAACATGCCGCTGAAAAAAAGGACTTCCGTAATCAGGAACATCCAAATGCCCAGCTTGCCCGCATCAAACTGTTGTTGGGGCGATTCAAAGTGGTGCGCGAGATGTGCTGGGTGATCATGACCGTGTGCGTCATGACCATGCCCATCATGTTCGTGCGTCGACTCAGCGACCGTCATCGTACTATTTTCCATCAGTGGCTAGACGTCGTTTTAGCTGGTCCGGGCACGGCGACGTAACCGCCTTCCCGTTCATCATATCGCAACTGGCTGTAGTCGTACGGATCGCCGACAGCCGGCGGATTATCAAAGTTGCTCAGCGGCGGAGGCGAACTGCACATCCACTCCAGCGTATTGGCGCCCCAAGGGTTCGCCGACGCCTTCTTGCCGCGATAAAGCGAATAGATCAAGACGCCGATCGCGCCGACCATGCCGATCCCCAACATAAAGGCGCCCAACGTCGATAGCTGGTGATAAATCTCGAATTCTTCCACATACCGAGCGTAACGTCGCGGCATGCCGCGGGCGCCCATGATGAATTGCGGGAAGAACGTCAGATTGAAACCGAGAAAGACGATCAGGCAAAATAGTCGACCGGCGTTTTCGTTATACATCACGCCGAACATCTTCGGCCACCAGTAATACAAACCGCCGACAAATGCGACCAGCGTTCCGCCCATCATCACGTAGTGGAAGTGAGCCACGACGAAATAGGTGTCGTGCAGTTGAACGTCGGTCGCCAAGGCGCCCAGAAATAGCCCGGTCAAACCGCCGATAGTGAACAAAAAGATAAACGACAACGCGTAGCACATCGGGGTCGCCAAACTGATCGAGCCCTTGTACATCGTCGCCAGCCAGTTGAACACCTTAATCGCCGACGGAATCGAAACGCTAAAGGTCAACCCGCTGAAG
>JBITAD010000283.1:0-3238 GCA_044439945.1 Blastopirellula sp. JB062 | reverse complement strand
AACAGTAGGTAGCGCTGCTCCTGGTTGGCAAGCTCGCGGTCATGCCGATCGATTGCGAACTCGGCCAGTTCGGTCACGTGGTCGGTTTTTCGTCGCGCGGCAAAGTACTCAAAGCTGCCTACCCTTAAATGGCTCGCCGCTACCCGCGTAAGAATAGCGCCCGGCAAAGGTTCCGTTCGCACGACCGTTTCGCCTGTGCTGACGGCGGCCAAGGCGCGGGTCGTCGGAATGCCTAAAGCGTGCATCGCTTCGCCGATCAGATACTCGCGCAGTACGGGGCCGATCGCCGCCTTGCCATCGCCCCCACGCGAAAAGGGAGTTGGCCCAGAGCCTTTAAACGCAATGTCTCGGCAGCGACCGTGGCGATCGACGACCTCGCCCAACAACAAGGCGCGCCCGTCGCCTAGCTGCGGCACAAATCCGCCAAACTGATGTCCGGCATAGGCTTGGGCCACGGGATAGGCGCCCGGCAACATTTCTTGCCCTGCAAACACGCGCTCCAGTCGGCCTGTATCGTTCCGGTCGACCGGCAGCCCCAATTCGTCAGCAAGGTCGGAATTGAACTGCAAGAGCCGCGGCCCCGCAACCGACATCGGTTGCCAGGCAACGGCATAATCAGGCAGCCGGTCTGCAAAGCTGCGCGTCAAGTGAAAGGTGGAAGATGACACAGATTTCGGTCCCCAGCCCTTTGGCGGTTTCGGCAGTTCGTTGTTCAATCCTGGCGCTGTCGCCCCAGCGCCGGCAATGCGGAAAATTCAACCCGGCGATATGACGTCGGGGCCTTTTCCTGCTCGTTTTTCGTATCTGCCGTCTCCGGCCTTCACGTATTTCGTAAATCCTTTGGCATCCAGATTTTTGTCGCTCATATTTGACTGGGCTTTCAGATCGCTCCAACGTCCAGCGATCACGGCCGAGGTGATCAGCTTTCTTAGCGGCAGCCCCGTTTCGGGATGGTGCGTCAGCGGCGGATCGCTCATCTGCTGCAAAACTTCGATCGTCTCCCCAGCGCTCCCATCTTCCAAAACGACTTCGTAAACGTAGATCGGCACAGCGCACCTCGTTCCATACGGTTGATAAGCCCGGTTGCCCCAGGCGTAAGCTGGTTTTCTCTATGAGAACGCTCGTAACTGCAATTGGTCAATTGCCGGCGGGCAGGGCCACGTTAATGCAAGCGACTTGCATGTACAAGCCGGGGCGTCATGGGATGATTCATCTCTTCGCCTCTTTCCAAACTTTGCTTTCGCCAGCCCGAGATGATCGAATATCGGCAACAGCAAGCAGGTCTCGGCAGCCCCTAACGCACTGCCATGTTTGAGGGGAGCGATCTGGATCGCGTAACCGCCCCTCGCCCCTTTTAATTGTAAGCCGCCGACGCCTGAGCAGCGACCGCCACTGATAGACGCTGCACCTCCTTTTCTGTAAATTCAGTTTCAATGCGCGGGCAGCAAATCGACCGGTTAGACGCCGTAAGGCTGCAGCACGTTCCGTCGCAAATCGCGACAACCTGCGCGACGCAACTTACTCTGGGAGACTTCAATTGATGCAGGCGGACGAGATATCGAAGCTATTTGACGAATGGAACAGCGCTCTACAAACCGGCGATCCGCAAAAAGTTACGGCGCTCTATGAGCCCAATGCGATTTTGCTCCCCACGTTGTCAAATCAAGTGCGCCACAACCATGATGAAATTGCTGACTATTTCGTCGCTTTTTGCGCCAAAGGCCCTGTCGGCGTCATCAACGAGTCGAACATCCGGCACTTTGGTCAGATGGCCGTCAACTCCGGCGTTTATACCTTCAACTTCAAAGATGGTTCCGCTGCGCAGGCAAGATTTACCTACGTCTATCGCTGGAACGGGCAGCGCTGGATGATTGCAGAGCACCATTCCTCGCAAATGCCTGAACCAACCGCCTAGAGCCAAACAGACGAAGTTAATCTCTTCGCTCTTACTGCCGGTTCTACGTCAATTCGACCAGGTCTTGGCGCTTTCCGATTTGCGATTGCGCAAAGACCGCTGGTCGCACGGCACGCACGAGACGAGCTCTCAACTCGCAGTCGCGCAAGCAAGCTCTCGAGCCGGCGCGGCGGCATTGCTGCAAATTGAATTACTTTGAAGTAGGATGACATTTCGAGTTCGGGTGCGAATAAAGCCCGCCCTCGATCGACGACAACTTTTTGCGAGCCTGCTGTCCGACAACAAAAAGAGAGTCAGCTATGACCCATTCTCGATTCGCGAACTTGTTTCTCTCCATGGCGGTTCTGCTGCAGCTTGCGTTGGTTTCGCCTGCCATCGCCCACCCAGGACACGGAAAAACGTCATCCCTGTTCAATGGCAAAGATCTGGAAGGTTGGCGCGCCGACGTCCCCGAAGCGGACGCGAACCCCGATATCGAACCGAGCTTTCTAGTCCGCGACGGCAAACTGGTCAGCATGGGAGTGCCGCGCGGGCACCTGATCACCAACAAAGCGTACAAAAATTATCGCCTAGAGGTTGAATATCGTTTTGCGAACAAGCCGGGCAACTGCGGGGTGCTCGTCCATACCGACGCCAAACGTCCGCGCGTCTTATACGACATGTTTCCAGCGTCGTTAGAAGTGCAAATGCAACACGAAGCGGCCGGCGACTTTTGGTGCATTCACGAAGATATCAAAGTTCCCAACATGCAGAATCGCCGCAAAGGCCCCCAGGAAAACTGGGGCGGCAAAAAGGGGCAGTCTCGTCATATTCAGAACCTGACCGATGGCAGCGAAAAGCCGCTCGGCGAGTGGAACTCGATGGTCATCGAATGCCTTGGCGAC
The DNA here is from genome assembly GCA_044439945.1 of Blastopirellula sp. JB062. Lineage (GTDB taxonomy): Bacteria > Planctomycetota > Planctomycetia > Pirellulales > Pirellulaceae > Blastopirellula. The sequence goes on along the minus strand of JBITAD010000283.1, from coordinate 439 downwards.
AAAATTCGAGTTTGGGTCAACGGAGACCTGGTCAACGACGGCTACGAATGCACGGCGACCGAGGGTCAGATTTCATTGCAAGCCGAAGGCGCCGAAGTCGAATTTCGCAAGCTCGAACTGACGCCGATCAGCGAACTTACCAAAGCGCAAGACCAAGCGCCGCCAAAGCCAAACTAGAAAACGTTCGATCTCTCTTCGCCCCAACGAAGCGAAATACGAGCTTACTTGAAATGGAGAACCAGGCGTTCGCGCGAAGGCACTTTATCCGAATGATGGGGCAGCATCGTTTGGCAGCGTCTTCAGCAGCGCCTGTTTTTTCGTTCGACGCTTAATCTGCGTTAAAATCGATCGAACTCTCCGGAAGCTCCGGCAGGGGAAACAGCGGTCGAATCTCGGCGGTTCCTCGTCGCGATCCTGGGAGGCTCGCCGCAATGGCAAT
>JBITAD010000282.1:0-3239 GCA_044439945.1 Blastopirellula sp. JB062 | reverse complement strand
AATGCCACCTTGATCGCGCCAAGCTATCTGCCGAAAAACGCGCCGAATTAAAAGATTACGGCGCATGGCTAACCGCCGCCCGAAACGGCGATCAAGAGGTGAAACAAGCCCTGGCCGAGGTTGACGCGTGGGCGGACGAAACGGTCGCCCAGTGGTATGGCAAAGATTACTCGCAAGACAAATCGCATTTTGCGTACGCGCTTTCGGCCGCCTGGCAGGAAGATCCGCAGGCGTTTTCGCCGCTGTTGCAGTTAGCGACCGATCGCCAACAGCCCGGCATCGTTCGGGCCAGCGCGCTGACGCAGCTTGGCGCGTTTGCCGACCAGCCTGAAATGGCGCGAACCGTGAAACAAGCGCTCGTCGATCCTGATCCGCAGCTGCGCAGCGCGGCGGTGATGGTGACCGAGTTTTTATCACCGACCGTTTTGCCGCGGCCGGAAGCCTTAAATCTGTTGATGGCGCGGCTTGAAGACCCGACCCGTTTGGTGCGTACCGACGCCGCCAGCGCGTTGGCCGGCGTCTCGCAAGAAGTTTTGAAGCTGAACGGCAAGCAGCAAGCGTTCGCCCAAGCGCTGAAAGAGTTGCAAGATTCGCTCCTGCGCAACGCCGATCAAGCGGGCGCGTTGTTGGCGTTGGGCGCATTAGCCGAAACGATGGGAGACGACGAGACCGCCGAAAAATGGTATCGAGCCGCGATCCGCATTCAACCGAGCGTTACCGGTCCGCGTTCGAACCTGGCCGAGTTGTTATCGCGACGATTGGCGCCGGCGCGTCAACGCTTTCAACAAATGGCTGCCAGCGGACAACGCGCGCAAGCTCGGCAGCTTGCCGAAGAAGTGGCGGTTCGCGACTTCGAAATCGCTCATCTGCGTGAAGAAGAGCTGCAAAACCTGGCTCGCGACGCGTCGCAATTGCCTCACGTGGCCGAGGTGCAATATCGTTACGGTTTGGCGCTGTATCAAGCGAATCAATTGTCGGCTTCTGAGAAAGCGATCGCCCAGGCCGCTCGATTGCAACCCAATTCGGTGACGTTTTTAACCGCCTTGGTTCGTTTGCAACAGAAGCGAGAACGATGGGCCGAGGCCCAAGCGACGATCGAAACGCTACGCGCGCTGCGACCGAACGATCCTGGCTTGGCCGAAGTGCAACAAGAGATTCTGCAACAGCGTCAACCTGACTCGCCCAGATAAGAGCGGCGCCGACGTAAACGATTTTACCCTTCCCATTGTAGAACGGATTCTGATATGCGATTGACGCGCAGCGAACTTGCCGCCCGGATCGATCATACCTTGTTGGCGCCGAATGCGACTCTGCGCCAATACGAAGCGGTTTGCCGATATGCACGCGAGGAATCGACGGCCTCGGTCTGCGTTCCTTCTTTCTTTACGTCGACGTGCGCGGAACTGCTTGCCGGCAGTCTCGTCAAAACTTGCGTCGTGATCGGCTTTCCGCATGGCAATCAACCGAAGCGCATCAAGCTGGCCGAAGCCGAACTCGCCTTGCGCGACGGCGCCCAAGAATTAGATATGGTCGTCAATCTCAGCGACGTAAAAAGCGAACGCTGGCGTCAGGTACGGACTGAAATCAGCCAGATCACGCAAATGGCGCACGAAGCCGACGGGCGGGTTAAAGTGATCTTTGAGAATTGCTATCTATCGCAATTGGAAAAGATTCGTCTCTGCCAGATCTGCAACGAAACCGCAGCGGATTGGGTCAAAACTTCGACAGGCTTCGGCCCCGGAGGCGCCACGCTCAAGGATGTCGAATTGATGCGAAAACATGCCGAGGCGCCTGTCAAAGTGGCGGGCGGAATTCGCGATTTGGCCACATTGCTTCGCTACGTTCGGCTGGGCGCCGATCGGATCGGACTTAGCCGGACCGCGACGATTTTGGGCGAGTTCGACGCCAGGTATCCCCACGATTTCGATCAAACTGGCGACGGCGGCGCCTGAATTCGGCTGGGCGCACGCGCTCAGTTCTCTAGACTGGAACGAAGACGAATTTATTGTCAGACGCAATCAAGCGAAAGCCAGATGACAGATACTCGACCCGTAATCGGCCTTGGCGAAATCTTGTGGGATTGTTTTCCCGACCAGCGTCGGCCCGGCGGGGCTCCCGCGAATTTCGCCTTCCATGCTCGGCAACTGGGCCTGCAAGGCGTCGTTCTCTCGCGCATCGGCAATGACCAGCTTGGCGACGAATTTGTCGATTACTTAAGCCGACACGGCTTGGAAGACGAGTTCGTGCAGCGCGATGCGAAGCATCCGACCGGCCAAGTTCGCATCGAATTTGACGACGGCGATCCTCAATATACGTTCGTCGACGACGTCGCTTGGGACCATTTGCAGTTCACGCCGCAAACGGCTCAACTGTGCGGTCAGGCGGCGGCGATCTGTTTCGGCACGTTGGCCCAACGCAGCGCGGCGAGCCAAGCGATGATCTGCAACTGCTTAGACGCGGCCCCGGCGGAAGCCTGGAAAATTTACGATATTAATTTGCGGCCCCCCTGGTTTAAGCGAACCGTGATTGAAAGTTCGTTGCAGCGGGCCAACGTCTTAAAACTTAATGAAGACGAAGTCGTCTATTTGGCGGAACATTTTAATTTGTCGGGCAAGCTGGAAACGTTCGCGATCGACGTTCAGAGTCGATTTGACTTGAAAGCGGTCTGCATCACCTTGGGCGGCGAAGGTTGCCTGGTCGCGCAAGGCGCCGAGCTGAGTCGTCAAGCTGGCGTTTCGGTCGAAATTGCCGATACCGTCGGCGCCGGAGACTCTTTTACCGCGGCGATCGCCCACGGGTTGATCCATCGCAAACCGGTGGCGGAAATGGCCGCCTTCGCCAATCAGATTGCGGCGCTTGTCGCTTCGCGTTCCGGCGCCATGCCTGACTTAAAGGATGAAATCGAGAAAATCGTCTCCTAGACGCCTGCGGCTGAAGCGGAACGCCTACTTTTCGATCCGGCGTCGGCTTTGGTACGATATGCGGTCTTAGCCGCATTTCAGCGGCGTCGCTTGCACCATCTGATGAGAAGAGTAACTCACCAATGAAGGCAGTCGCGGTAACGCCTGGCACCCCCAACAGCGTCCATCTCGAAGATATCCCCATGCCGTCGCTTGACCAATTTCCGAAAGGGAACGGGGTCTTGGTGAAGATCTTGAAGGTCGGGGTCGATGCGACCGACAAAGAGATCAACGAAGCATGGTACGGCGCGGCCCCTCCTGGCGACAAGCATCTGGTTT
>JBITAD010000281.1:0-3240 GCA_044439945.1 Blastopirellula sp. JB062 | reverse complement strand
GCCTGACTGCGATAACGCTCTTTCGACATAACCTATAGGTAGGACTAGTATTGGAGCGTTCCAATCGACTTGCCCTGACCAACCGCGAGCTGGATAGCCCAAAATTGACCGAACCCCTGTGAGAGAATTGCCGTCGAGTTTGCTGCCTGCGCAGCCCGTTTTTTGGGCGAACGGCGGCGCCTCGCTGAAAGCTTCCACTTTCGGTACAATCCTCGGTTTGACTCGCCCTAACTCTTGGCAGCAAAACGACTTCAACGGTTTTTGATATGACTTCGCGACGAATTCTCGTTACTTCCGCCTTACCGTATGCGAATGGGCCGATCCACATTGGTCACTTGGTGGAATATATCCAGACCGACATTTGGGTTCGTTTCCAGCGTTTGCGCGGCAATAACTGTCGCTACTTCTGCGCGGACGACACCCACGGCACCGCGATTACGATCAGCGCGAAACGGAACGACGTTTCGGAAGAGGCTTTCATTGCCCAGATGAGCGCCGAACACCAAGCCGATTTCGCCGGGTTCGACATTCAGTTCGATAACTACGGTTCGACCAACAGCGACGAAAACCGAGAACTTTGCGCCCAATTTTGGCAATCGCTCCGCGACGCCGACCTGGTGATCGAAAAAGAGATCGAACAGCTCTACGATCCCGAGGCGAAAACGTTTTTGGCGGATCGCTTCGTTCGCGGCACCTGCCCCAAATGCGGCCGCACGAATCAGCCCGGCGACAATTGCGAATGCGGACACACGTACACGCCGGCCGACCTGATTGACCCGGTCAGCGTCCTATCGGGTGCGACTCCGCAACTTCGCCAAGCGAAACATTTGTTCGTCGCGCTCGAAAAACTGCACCCCTTTCTGGAAGAATGGTCGCAAAACGGCGAACACCTGCAGACCGAGGTCGCTAATTATTTGAAGGGACACTTTCTGCACGAAGAATTGCGCGATTGGGATATCTCGCGGCCAGGTCCTTATTTCGGCTTTGAGATCCCTGATAGCCCCGGCAACTATTGGTACGTCTGGTTCGACGCGCCGATCGGCTATATCGCTTCGACGTGGCAATGGTGCAAACGCACTGGCGAATCGCTAGACGCATGGTGGAAAGACCCGACGACCGAAGTGCACCACTTCATCGGCAAAGACATTACCTACTTCCATACGCTGTTTTGGCCCGGCATGTTGAAGACGGCCGGTTTTAACCTGCCGACCAAAGTACGCATCCACGGTTTTTTGACCGTCGGCGGCGAGAAGATGTCGAAAAGCAAAGGCACGTTCGTCAAAGCGGCGAAATACCTGGAGCATTTAGACCCCGCCTATTTGCGCTATTACTACGCGACCAAGCTTGGTCCGCGGTTGGACGATCTCGACCTGAACGTCGAAGAGTTCGCCGAAAAGATCGACAGCGATTTGATCGGCAAAGTGGTGAATATCGCGAGTCGCTGCGCCAAGTTTGTGCAAAAAACGGGGCTCTCCGCCGCCTATCCCGACGACGGCGGACTGTTTCGGCAAGCGGCTGCGGCGGGCGAAGAGATCGCCGCAGCCTACGAAGCGTGCGACTACAACCGCGCGATGCGTCTGATATTGGAATTAGCCGATCGAGCCAACCCCTATATCGAATCGCACAAGCCTTGGGAGTTGCGCAAAGATCCGGCCGACGCGCAAAAGCTGCAAGACGTTTGCACGGTCGGCATCAATCTCTTCCGCCAGATTATCCTTTATCTGTCGCCGGTCTTGCCAAAGCTGGCGACCGCCGTGGGAGATTTGCTCAACGATCCGCTAACGTCGTGGGACCAAGCCCAAAAACCGTTGACCGGCACGCCGATCAACAAATTTGAACACCTGATGAAACGAGTCGATACGAAACGAGTCCACGCCATGATTGAAGAAAGCAAAGAAGAAACCGCCGACGCAGACGGCCCCAACCCGGCGGACGAAGTCGCCGCCAAGTATAACGACAGCGCCGACGTGTTGGCCGCCGAACCGCTGGCGGAAGAATGCACGATCGACGACTTTATGAAAGTCGATCTGCGCGTCGCCCGCGTGCTGCATGCCGAAGAAGTCGCCGAAGCTCGTAAGCTATTGAAGCTGACCCTCAGCTTGGGCGGCGACGAGCGTCGCCAGGTTTTCGCCGGCATCAAAGCGGCCTATAAGCCGGAAGAACTGATCGGTCGGCTGGTCGTGATGGTCGCCAACTTAAAACCGCGACAGATGAAATTCGGTTTGTCCGAAGGAATGGTCGCCGCCGCCGGAGAAGGAGGCGCCGAAGTCTTCGTGCTCTCCGCCGACGAAGGCGCCAAACCAGGGCATCGAGTCCACTAAGCGAACTTCGATGTTCAAGCCGCGTAAAGATGACGACGTCGCGCCGATCAATGCGGCGTCGTCTTTGATCGAAGCCGCATAATAGCGTCTCGGCTCATAACACGCCGAGTTCGCCATACAGGCCTTCGATCGTTTCGGCGTCGATTTGCGGCAAGTGTTGCGCGGCGCCGGTCGTCAGACTAAGTTTGAGCAACTGCGCGACCCGGCGCGGCGAACCTGCGGACAACGCATGAATTCGCGCGATCGCGGCATCGTCCAATTCCGGAAAATCCTCTTGTTCGAGCAAGGTCGATTCGACGTACTCTTGCGTCTCTTCGACCGACCAAGGGTCAAGATCGATTCGCAGTTCGCAGAGTTCCAGAATCCGGCGATCAATTTGCCGCAGCGAACCTTCCTGCGCTGCCAGCACGACGACGACTTTGGCGTCGGGCTGCGTCGGCGCACGCAAGAGTTGCAAAATAACGTTAACCGAGTCGAGCGTCATTTCGTCGGCGTTATCCAAAAATAGCGCCGCCGATCGCCCTTCAGCCGCCAAAACCGCCAATTGGTCGGCCAAAGCGATCGTCGGATATTGCCCCGATTTTAAACGGCCCCCCCAAGCTTCGACCAACATCGTCGCCAGATTGTACGACGCCAACCCGGTCGCAGCCAGCTGGGCGACCGAAACATGCGCCGCGGAAAGACGAGTCGCATACCGTGATAGCAACGTCGATTTGCCGACGCCTGACGGCCCAATCACCACGGCGCAACGACGGCCTGATTGCCAGACGTAGTCAAGCCGCGCCCAAGCTTCGGCAAATGGCGCACTGCGCAGCAGTTGCTCGTCGCTTGGTTGTATCAAGTTGGGGTCATGGTGAGACATTGGCGCAACCGTACCGATCGAAAGCGATTCGTTCAACTTGTTTGTTCGGTAAAATCG
>JBITAD010000280.1:0-3243 GCA_044439945.1 Blastopirellula sp. JB062 | reverse complement strand
GTACCAACGCAGCAGTAAGCGGGGTTGGGGCGGTCTTTTCGGTCCACTTTGGCGTCAAAGAGGCGCCGAAGAATTATCGAGACACGACTCGCACCGACATGCAAACCTACACCCGATTTCGTGCGGCGATGCTCGACAATGGCGTTCAACTGTTACCTGACGCGCGTTGGTACGTCGGAACGCAGCATGACGACGCCGTTTTAAAACACGTAATCAGTGCGATTGAATCATCGATGAAGGATACGGTGCAATAATGCAGCTAGTTCAATTTGGTCCTGCGGGCCAAGAGAAGCCGGGGCTGTTAACCTCCGGCGGAGTACGCAAAGATTTAAGCTCGAAGTTCGCACGCTATGATCGCGAGTTCTTTCAAGGGGGCGGGCTAGAGCGATTGGTTGAGATTAGCTCGACGCTCGATTCATATCCTGACGTCGGCGAAGAGGTCCGTTGGGGCGCGCCGATCGCCCGTCCGGGCAAAGTGATTTGTATCGGTTTGAACTACGCCGATCATGCGACTGAATCAGGCATGCCTATTCCGGAAGAACCGATTATCTTTTTCAAAGCGGCTAATACCGTCGTCGGCCCGTACGATGACGTCTTGATTCCGCGAAAGAGCGAAAAAACCGACTGGGAAGTTGAGCTAGGCATCGTCATCGGCAAAGACGCTCGATATCTCGGCAGCGTCGATCAGGCCGCGGATCATATCGCCGGCTACTGCATCTCGCATGACGTATCGGAACGACACTTCCAGCTTGAGCGGGGCGGACAGTGGGTCAAAGGAAAGAGCTGCGATACGTTCAATCCGTTGGGCCCGTTTTTGGCTACCCCAGACGAAATCGGCCAGGTCGACGACTTAGCGATGGAACTGGATGTCAACGGCGAGCGGATGCAAACCGGCAATACGAAGACGATGATCTTTAAGCCGCATTTTCTCATCCATTACCTGTCGCAATTCATGACGCTGGAAGCGGGCGATCTAATCTCGACGGGAACGCCTCCGGGAGTCGGTCTAGGGATGAAGCCGCCGCGCTTTTTGAAAGACGGCGACGTTATCTCACTAGCGATCGCCGGCTTGGGCGAGCAGCGACAAGTCTGTAAAAACGCCTAACCAATCGCAGCTTGCAAAAACAGCAAAACGCCTGGAAATGAGATCGATTCCAGGCGTTTTTTGATTGTATTGCGACCTATTATGACCGGCGTGTCGGATCCAGCAGCCAAAGCGATTGAGCGGCCCGTATCTGGACGTCTAGATCGTCATCGCCGAGCAACTCTCGTAAGGTAGACGCCGCTTCGGAAATATTCGCATAGCCGCAAAACTCAGCGGCAAAAACGCGAATCGCAGGATCTTCGCTCGTTAGCGCTTCTTGCAGACGCAAGCGAGCCGCCTGGTCGCCGAGCGTCGCCATCGTCGCCCAAAAGAAGATGCGATGCTTTGAGGCATCGATCGTTTTCACCCGGCTACGTAGCGCCGGCAGATCGCTCGCGGCGCCGTTGACCGCCAAGATCCAGGCGGCGATACGGGCGACATTGTCGTCTTCGCTTTGCAGGCTTTTGCGTAGAAAAGTCGCCGCTTGCTGGTTGCCTTGACGTGCCAGAGCTGCGGCGGCCAGCATTTGTTTGATCGGGTTTCGGCCATCAGCCATATGCTTTTTTAACTGTTCGCCATCGCCGATTTGATTGATTTTGAACAGCGATTCGCAGGCATGCCCATGGCCGTATTCGTCTTCTGCGGCTGAGATTTCAAACAAGATTCCAAGCGTTGTTTCGTCGCCTGCACGATAGAGTTCGCGAGCAAGCCCGCAGCGGTGTTGAGCGTCTTGAATCGTCGATAGTTTTGGGGCAAGCGCGACGCGCACTTCATCACCGTATCCCGCTCGGGTCAGCGCTTCTGCGGCATGCATCGAAGGCCAGAATTGGTCGCTTTTCAAGCCGGTACGCCAAATTTGCATGCACTGCTGTTTGACTGAATCAGTGAGAATATCTGACTCTTCGGCGCTTACGGGCGCGATGCAGAGTGCGGATACGGCCGTTGAGACGACTAGAATTGCGTTACGCATACGTCAAAATCCTAAGGGAAATATCAACTTTAGACTTAGCCAATCATAATCGATATGAGGCTCGGAGCGTTGTTCAGATTGTCACGCCCGAAGACTTTCGGTTCTCTCTTGCCATGTTCTCATCGTCAAGCGTGCGTCGGTTTTGATTTTTGACGGCTCGAAATCATCTGATTAGGCGGCTAATGAGGTTGGAGCGAGTGCGATAGGTCGGCGAATTGTTCTAGCGTTATCGTGGGACAATCGTTAGCTCCTGCCATCACGTCGAGTGAGGCAATATCTTTAAAGCCGATTCCTGTTACCAGGCAGACGACCGTTTCGTTGGGGGCGATCATGCCGGCGGCAATCGCCTGCTTCAAACCGGTTAAAGGAACGGCGCCAGCAGGTTCGGCGAAAATGCCTTCAAGGCGGGCAAGTTCGCTTTGCGATTTATAAATTTCGGAGTCTTCAACGAGCATGCCAGTTCCTCCGCACTCGCGGCAAGCGGCGACTACGGCGTCTCCGTCGATTACCGAGGCTACTTGCAATCCGCTGATCTTGGTCGTACAAACGGCAGATTGGGCCGTTGGGCGTCCGTCTCGTAGCGGACCTGCGATTGTGTCGTTTCCTAACGGTTGCACGCAGTGAACTCGCGGCATGACGGGCAGGCCGCCGTCGTTTACGACATTTCGATAGCCACGCGCAATCGCCAAGGTCAATCCGCCGCCGCCGGCGCACGAGAAAACATGGTCGGCCTGGTGGTCGGCAGCCGTAAGCTGGGCGACAATTTCCGAACTGATCGACTCGACTCCGCTCATGCCGACTGGACTAGAGCGATAGGCGCTAATCTGTAATTGCGCATCAGGCTGATTGCCAATTTGTTGCAGCAATTCGAAAGCTTCTTGCGTGACCTGAGCGTCAAGACCGAAGCCGCGGATCTTGCGAATCTCGGCGCCATAGGCCATCATTTGGCGTAATTTGCCTGCAGGGGCCCCGTCGACGACGGCGATCATGCAACGCATGCCGGCTGCAGCGCAATAAGCGGCCAACGCCGAGCCCGTATTCCCGCTTGAGGTCGCAATCACCCGGCGCTTGCTGTGGCGCCGCATGTCGGCGATCGCAGCGGCGGCGAAACGGTCTTTGTAAGAGCCGGTAGGATTGACTGTTTCGAGTTTGAAATAAAGATTCGACAATCCCAGGGCAGGACCAATCC
>JBITAD010000279.1:0-3247 GCA_044439945.1 Blastopirellula sp. JB062 | reverse complement strand
GAATTCTTTATCTTCCATCGACTGCTCGCGTTTCCGATCGTCAACGCGGAAAACCGCCTGATGGGAATTGTCGACGTCGAGCTTTACACCGACGAACTGAGCGACCTCGATCGACGAGAAGGGAATGACGAACTGTTTCAACTAATCGGCGTGCATCTCGCCGATTCGCAACAGATGACGCCCAAAGCCGCTTTTCAAAGCCGGTTCCCCTGGTTGATCGCCAATATCGCAGGCGGCATTCTCGCCGCTTTTCTTTCAGGCGTATTCGAAACGGAACTGCAAAAAGCGGTCGCGTTGGCGTTATTCATACCGGTGGTTCTCGCCTTAGCCGAAAGCGTCAGCATTCAATCGGTCACCTTGGCCCTGCAACTCTTGCGAGGCCGAAAGCCGACGTTGCAAGCCATCCTCAAAAAACTGCGTACCGAAGCGATCACCGGCCTCTTCTTGGGTACGGCCAGCGCGCTGGCTGTCGCTGGCGTCGCTTTTGTCTGGCTAGGAGAATTGAAAGTCGTACTTTGCTTGTTGGGCGGCATTGCGGGCGGCGTCACTTGCGCGGCCGTGATCGGCGTCGCGATCCCCAACCTGCTCCGCTTCTTTCAGCGCGAACCGCAAGTTGCGGCAGGCCCGGTCGCACTCGCTTCGACCGACATGATCACGCTGCTGATCTATTTGATGCTGGCTCGCTGGTTATTGGGATAAGTCAACCTCCAGCCGCTGAAACGCCTGGGGCGTCGCTCGCGATTCTCTTCAAATTTGATTACGCTACCAATTAGTGCGAAAGAGATCGCTTTAGTGCGAAAGAGATCGCTGAATTTTTTGAGCAGGCGAACCAATTGTCAACGATTTGCAGTCATTGCGGAGAAGAACTGATCGGCGCCGTCAATCGCTGCTGGCGGTGTGGACGCGAGTTTCAAATTGACGCGTTAGCCGATGTTCCGCCTATCCGTCGATCGCCGATTTTGCCGCAATATTTGCAGCGTGCCCCTTCTGACCAACCGCTAGTTACGACGCCGCCCGAAGCGACGGCAGAAGTCGAGTTGATAACGGCCGAACTTGTGCCTGCTTCGCCCCAGCCGCTGCGTCTTGACTCTCCTTTCCTTTCCGATTCGGCGACCCCGGCGCGCCAATTCGCATTTCCGTGGCTCGTCATTGCGTTCGCCGTCGGCGGCATCGGCGGACTCCTTTGCTTCATATCGCCCATTGGCATCCTGCCCTTGCAGTTGGCCATTGGATTAATCATCTGGCGCGCCAGCATTGCTCCCGCGCGGCAAGTTTGGCTCTTGCTGCTAATCGCGGCGATCATGCTGCTAATCGCAGGGGTTCGTCTCAGCTACTCTCTGCACTCTTATTTCTTCGGCTTCCCTCCCTTCGGGGCGCCTTGGCCTTAAGCGATCTACGGAGCATGCGCCTGGTGTTTGAGGCCGCGGAAGAAAAACGTCGATTGCGGAAGAAGCTGCTGGCCGCGCGCCAGGCGATCCCCGACCGAGCCGAGCGCAGCGCTAAAATCGCCGCTCGACTTTCAGCCTGGCGATCGCTCAACTCGGCCGATACCCTGCTTTGCTATGTCAGCGCTCGCAGTGAAGTCGATACGCGCCAGATACTCAACTCGCTGCTGACGTCAGGACGCCGCGTGGTCGTCCCCTATTGCCGCGACGAAGAACGCCTTGGTTTGTTTCTTTTGACCTGCTTTTCTCAACTGACGCCAGGTCGTTTCGGCATTTTAGAGCCGATCGCCGAACGACGCGCCTCCCAGTCGATTGCCGCCGCAGAAATCGACTTTGCGATATTGCCGGGCGCCGCTTTCGACCTGCAAGGAAACCGGCTGGGCTACGGAAAAGGATATTTTGATCGCCTGCTGCGCGATATGTCGCCCAAGCTCGGAACTTGTGCGTTGGCATTTGAACCGCAGATCGTTCCTAACGTTCCGACTCAAACGCACGACTTGCCGATCGATTATTTGGTTAGCGAAAACCGTTGGATCGACTGCGCCGCTCAACGCTCGTGCGAGACGTAATGATCTCGCAAATTATTCGAGATCATGCCGGTCGTCGCCGACTCGGCAGGAGTGAGATAGAGAGCGTTACCCCGCCAAAGGCGTTCTAACGACTCTCGCTGCCAAACTTCGATCCCAATATTTGGATTCGGATCGGCAATTAAGACTTGGTTGTCGTTGATCACGCCTAAACAAATCACCGAATGCATGGCCCCCGGGGTCCAGCCTTCTTCGGCCTCATTGCCTGCAGCGGCCCCTAACGCCTGCCACTGCTGAATGCCGACCTGCATCAGAACAGGTCGATTCAACTGCGCGAGTTGATCAAAGTCCAGTTTTTCCGCCGTTACGTCGAGACCGGTATTGGCGGTCTTCAATTTCAAGCCGCGGTATACGCCCTTCCAAGATGTCCCCTGTCGCGTAAAACACAACTCGGCCATCTCTTGCTCGGACGCAGGCAATCCATACTGTCCTAACAACGTCGCGGCACATGCGGCCGAACACGTTTTTTGCGTCGTTTGAAAGCAAATGCCGTCACGACTCCAATGGTCGCCGCACAAGGGTGCGCTGCCTAGCACCATGTAAACGGCGGCAAATCCTCCGACGCCGAACATCGCGCCCATCGGCAACGCTCGCCGTGGTCCGCGCTCTTGGAATCGATTCGATACGACCGCGGCCATCGCCGCCGCCCCGATCGGAAACCAATTCCCCAACACTAACAAGGAAGAATAGGGGAGCCAGCGCGCCATGATTTCGCTGTCCCACAAAAACCAGGCATAAGCCGAAATCGACAGGACAATCAAACCTGCCAGCAAGTTAAGAGCCCCAGGCGACCAACGCCTAGAGAGCGAACGGACAGCAAAAAATGCTGCTAAAGAGAGTCCAGTGACAATCGCATACGCGACATACATGTCCGTCACGGCATCGTCTCCTGTTAGAACTGGCAATCCTTGCTCACGCTCTCAACTTCGTTCGCACAGCGCCATGCGTTAATTTCACATGACGCCTATTTTAAGATATCGTTAATTATAGGCAGTCACAATCTATGTTTTCAAGGAAACGGCAAACGTTGCGGCGAATTCAGGCGTCTGTCGATCTCGCCCAGCGAATTATTGCGGCAATATCAGGCGCCAAGATCTATACGCTTCCTGTTAAGAAGCAGTTGCGATTTGCGTGCCAAAAAAACGCACAAATTTCATCGCCTGCTAGCGATTCAATGCGGCGCTGGCACCGCAACCCCTGACAGAAAAAGAGGTT
>JBITAD010000278.1:2654-3251 GCA_044439945.1 Blastopirellula sp. JB062 | reverse complement strand
CCGGAAGCTCAAGAAGACGCGAAAGACGAAGCCTAAGCTTCGCTTCGCCAACTGACCTAATAAAAAACCGCCGAAATGATCGGCGGTTTTTTTATTCTTGCGTCGCTTATAGCTGCGTAATTGCGACGATAAAGATCGCCAAGGCGGCGATGCCGATGCCGGTATATCCAAAGACCGTGATCCAGTTGCGGAACCGATCGCGACGGCGTGCGTCTTCGGTCCAACTGACGTAATTTTGCGCGTCGAAGATTAACGTCATCACGCCTGGCAAAAAGCCTTGTTGGGTCAATGGATCGTTGCCGGTCGCCGCCAGATACCAGCCGGACGGTATCCAGTCGCCGTGACGTTCGGGATAAAGACCGCGGGTCAGCACGCGCAAGATGGCTTCGCTCCGTCGATCAAGCGCACTGACGAACTGATACAGTTTCCGGTTGCTTTCGATTTCTCTCCGCTGGTCGTGATGAAACGAATCGCGTTGAGCGAAGATGCGATAGACAAGCGCTGAAGCGAGCGAACGATTGACCCATTCGACCCCGCTGCGCAAGATCTCTTTTATGTTGCCAAAATCGGCGGCAGGGACGCTGGGCAGTTCGGCGC
>JBITAD010000278.1:0-2644 GCA_044439945.1 Blastopirellula sp. JB062 | reverse complement strand
CCGATCTGCGACGATGTTCGTCGGGAAATCGACGTAGCAGTTCGTCGCAGCCATGCATTTCTTCGGCGTCGCAGAATATGGCCGTGACCGGTCCGGCCACGTCGCTCGCTTGTCGAACTTGCTGCAGGTCGTGTTGCATGAAGACGGCCGTTTGTTGCGCCACGGCCAAATTATCGACGGCGTCGCCAGGCACTAAAACGACAACGCCGTTATGCGTGCAATAGGGGGCCCTGGCATGGCGAATCAAGTCGATCACGTAGTCGAGGCGATCAAGCGTTTCGTCAATTTCTTCTTTGGTCACTTCGACGGTCGTCTTCGCTTCGGTCTGGACGGTTGGGCGAAGCCTGGCGACCGGCTCGGCGAAGGCGAGCGCCAGATTCGATTCGGCCTCTTCCAGTTTCGTTTCCGCCGATGCGACCGTGCTGTCGACCTTTTTCTGGGGCGTCGTCATCACGGCGACGTTCGAGTCTTCGGGGTTAAGAAAATCGGAATAGACCGGTTCTCTCTCGACGTCGACCCCGCGACTGACCGCTTCCTGGCGGTTGACTACTTCCGTATTTCGTCGCCGCGCCAACTCTTGTAATCGCGACGCTTGGAGCCCGAGCAGCGACGCGTCTCGTAGCGAAACGAAGACGCCGCGTTCGTCGGCCCAGATCCGCAAGGGAGCGTCGCTGCCGCGCGGAGTCGGCGGTTGGGTGAGCGACAAACCGCCTGAGGTGCAAAAATTGGCGTCGCCGGCGTTCGTTCTTCCTATGACCAGGAATAAAGGTTCTTTAACCATCGAAACGCCGTTGCGCATTAGTTGCTCGGTCGCTTCAGTCCACGCTTGATCAATATCGGGATAAGGCGAAACGCTGACTCGCTGCCGCATCAGTCGCATCATCCACCAAATTTGCCATCCGAGTGCGTAGCCGAGCAAAAAGAGAATCGGCAACCAGCACGAGCGTACGAAGGTCGACGGGAAACGAACCGATTTTTCGAGCTCTAGATAATCGTTTAGCCACCATAGCCCGATCAAGATTCCGACGATCGCTAAACCATGGATCAACCACAATAATAAGCGAGCGGTACCTTGAGCGCGAGCCGTCGCAGCGACCGGAGCGGTAATCAGATTGCCCAGGCTCGCCAGGCCCTTGCCGATCGAACTAAGCAGTTTCATGAACATCGCGTATGTTCCGATTTTTTGAGGGTTAGCGACCGAACCAGTCGACGACGATGAAAGTTAAAAATGGCGCCGAGATCAATCCGACGACGCAAGCGGTCGCAACCATCGCGTGCATGCGGCGTTCGCCTCGCAGGGGACGGGCTTCGCAAGCTGGCGGCAGTTCCGCTTCAAGCGAAACGTACGTTTCGTCGACGTCGCCCACGGCGACGCGAGCACGAGAAATCCATGAGGTCAATTTTTCGTGCTGGGTTCTCATTTCGCCGCGAAAACCGAGCGCGACGCAGAGGTAATAAACTTCGAGCTGGTCATGTTCGCCTCGCCGCAGCGCCAGTTCGGCCTCGTGCCAAAATCGCCATGCGCGGTCATTGGCGCCAAACAGGTGCATTTCGATTTTTCGCTCGTTCCAAGCGGCCGTCGATTGTCGGCAATCGGTAAAGATTTCGTCGAGCCAGCAAGCGAGAGCGTATTGCACGCTGACGGCTTGGTCTTCGCGGTGCGTATTGGACCCGGCGGCGATCGAATCGCGTTGCAAGAGATCGAGCAAAACCGCTTGTTCAAATTCGAGATCGACTTTTTGCTGCGATTCTAGACGGCTGAGCAAGTCGAGACCGTAGTCTAAAACGGCACGAACGTCTTCTGCCAATGGTGATTGCATGGCGCGCGTCTCGTCGAGGTAGGAAACAATCTTTGCCGGCGCAACCGGCAGGTGGGATATCACAAATTTAATTCGGTTACAAGCGGCGGCGCCGATTTCGGCGACGGCGTCCGCCGCATGTAACTAGTCGTGAACGTGCCCTGCATTTCGCCTGCGTCTCTTGCTAAAGCAAGCGCGGCGAAATGATCGGGGATACGTTCCGGCTGCGGTGGGTCGGTGATTTTTCGGAAGCGCGGCGACAAATCGGCGAGATCGTTGGTGCGCTGCGTCGGCGTGAGGTCGTTGCAATATAGGTTGCGGTAGCGAAAGAAGCGTCTCCGAGAAAAAAATTTGCGGATTTTGCCCCAAGCTATTTTCTGACCTAACTTTGCCGGAACATCAGTCGGCAGCTTTAGCGAAGCGGTCGATTCGACCTTCCAAAAAACATTCGTCGCCTGCATAGGCGGCGTTCCCCACCTTCCCAACCCACCAGCGACAATGGCCGAAGTAGACGTAGCCGAACTCATTTCGCCCGTCTCCGAAGATTGCCCAGCCGGCGATCCAGACGCTTATTCGCATCGGTTGCACGATCAATTTCGCGAATTGCGACGCGAAGAAGACGCCGACGACTTCGACGACGTCACCCGCCCCCCCGTTTTGAAGCAGGCCGATTGGGCCGGTATTGTCGAACTTGCTCGTAATTCGCTTTTGCACGAAAGCAAAGATTTGCGGGTCGTTTGTCATTTAATCGAAGGACTAGCGAGAACCGAAGGAATTCATGGGGTTGCGGCCGGCTTCGAGTTGCTGAAAAGCTTGATCGAACAACGCTGGGAAACGCTTAATCC
>JBITAD010000277.1:0-3252 GCA_044439945.1 Blastopirellula sp. JB062 | reverse complement strand
CCTTTGCTTGATTTACGTCGACGGTCGAGCGGCCGCATTTTTGTACAATTACCATCGCGACGGAAATCTGTACGGACTACGTCGCGGCAGTATGCCGCAGTTGCATGAGCAAGGCATTGGGGCGGTCACGACCGCCTTGGCGATCGAAGATTCGTGCCGACGCCAGGATCGAATGATTGACCTTGGAGTTGGGTCGCTGCACGCAAAGCGAAGTTGGATTAGCCGCTTGGCGCCGATCGGGCGCGTGACCCACTATCCTTCCTTTGAGCCGAAAAGCCAAGTGTTGCGTTGGACGCATTGGTGGAAAAATGGCCGACCGAATCGCACGGCTGATCTAACTCGACTTGAGCAAATGGCGAATATGCGATAATTGCTGCCCGCTCCTTTTCCGCCGGCTATGGAGTATGGCAAGCTTGGCAGCTATTGGCGACGGCGACAAGCGCGGCTGCCGACGAGGCGGCTGCGGCAGGCGATTGACTTTTTTCTTTCGCCCGATGATGGCACTCGCTGCAACAGGTCAGGTGAGCGAGCGATGCGACTTGTTGCGGAAAAGAGGCCAGGGCGATCGTCTCTGATTTTGGCGTCAGTTGCGTCGGTGAACAGACCGCTGGCAATGCGAGATTGGTTAAATAACGCTCCGCTTCGTGTTGGGCTTGGGCTAAGTTACGACTTGCGCTTCCGCGCGCGGCAGGCTGATTGGGCGATGCCCAGTAACTGGCCAATGCGAAAAAGGAGACGCAAACGGCCGTTATCGGAATCGCCAAACTCAGCCAAACGCCGCTGGAAAGCGCAGGCGGCGATTGCGGATTCTCCCAAGCCGATTCGACCTTGCGCCAGTAGTCGCCGCTGACTTGGGGCAATTGATTCGCTTCGGCGGGCAAGGTTTCGGCAAGTTCGGAGGTCGCGGGGCGAAGGGCTTCGGCCAAATTGCGACACTCATGACAACATCGCAGATGGCGTTCTACGGCGGCGTCGGCCGCAGAGTCTCCGCTAGGAAACGGCGCTCTGGTCAGTAGTTCAAAGACCTCGTCGCAAGTGGCGACGCGAATCGTCTCGGTACGACTAATCATCAATCGATTCTCCGTTGCGACCTGCGCCAACCGCGCTGGAAGAGAGAAACTCCGTCAAGCGAATCATCCCTTTGCGAACCCGAGCCTTAGCCGCCGGAAGGCTGCATCCTAACGTGTCTGCAATCTCTTGAAATTTCATCTGGCCGAAAAAACGTAAACGTACCGCTTCCGCCTGCGTTGGGGATAACTCTTCCAGCATCCGCCGGACTTGATCACGTCGTTCGGCCGTAATCAGGGTCGTTAACGGTTCAGCCGCGGCGTCATCGGCCTGAAAATGAATGACGGGGCTATCGCCGACTTCCGTTTCGACCCGACGTGCCGTTCGCTGATGAAGACGATTGCAGTTGTTGATCAGAATCGTCCAAAGCCAAGTGCGAAAGCTATAACGCGAATCGTAGGTGTCGAGCCAGCGAAACGCGTTTAAGAACGTTTGTTGAACGGCGTCTTCGGCTTCCTGCTGACTTCCAAGACGGCTCATCGCTAATCGCAACAGCGGCGTTTGGTAACGCTGAACGATCTCGGCGAATCGCTCTCGCTGACCAGACAAGACGGCGGAAAGCAATTCGCCGTCGGTCGGTGATTCTGGCGTGAAACTCATGGGGCAGACTGGCGATGGAGGGGGGACTTCAGACCATTACCTTTATAGCGCATCGCACATGAAATCGATACCTAGAAAATTCACAAGAAGAGTTTGCGCAATTCAGGAATCCGCCCTGTAGAAGGGTTTTATTCCCCTCAGAATTGCGGTATGACTTGGAGTTTTACGCCCCACCTATTTTGGGAGAATCGCCGTCTATGTCTAGTTTTTTAAAGCAACGCATTCTACGCCGCGATGGCGCCGCGAATCCGGCGGTGATCATTGTCGTCGTTTTGGCTGTTGGTTTTGCGCTTTTACTCTGTAGCGGAATCTTGATTGCGTTATTATTGCCGGCGGTGACATCGGCGCGAGCCGCAGCCAGGCGAGCGGCTTCTAAAATCAATATGACCGAGATTGGACTTGCTTTCCATAACTACGCCGATGCTCATGGGGCGTTCCCGCCTGCTTATTTGACCGACGAGGATGGCACGCCGATGCACTCTTGGCGCGTTTTGATCTTGCCCTACCTCGGTCAGCAAGCGCTTTACGAGCAATACGATTTTGATCAGCCGTGGGACAGCCCTCACAATCGATTGTTGCTTGATCAAATGCCCGAAGTCTATGCGGACCCGAGTGTGGAGAGTCCAGAGCCAGGCGCCACCGCCTATCAGGCGTTGGTAGGTCCAGATACGGTCTTAAACGGCGGCCCTGGCGTCCCCTTTAAAGATGTGACTGACGGAACTTCGAGTACTGCGCTCGCCGTGGCGAATACCGAAACGTTGGTCCCTTGGACCCAGCCGGCTGACACGTCGGTGGACGCTTTCATCCAGGCGAAGCCATTTCAAAGCAGTCCGTCCGGCGGCGGTTTAACCTTGTTTGTCGACGGCACCGTGAAGTTTATTAAAGATTCGACGGATAGTGCGGCCTTGAAGGCGTTTTCGACTCGTAACGGCAATGATTGACCTTCGTCCAGCCGCTACGAGAACGAGGTCGCATGCGGAGCTTGTTTAGGGGGAAGTGATTCTTCCCCCCGGTGGACCGGAGGGCAGTCGCTATTTTTTCTTCTCGGGCCGCAAGACCAGCACGGGGCAGTGGGCCAGACGAACGACCCGGTCCGTTACCGAACCAAGTAGAACTCGCATGATGCCTGTGCGGCCATGCGACGGCATGATGATTAGCTTGGCGCCAATTTTGTCGGCGTATTCGGTGATCTGATGGCCGGCGTCGCCGAAAGCGACGTGTATGTTGGTCTCGTTGCCGATTTCTTTGATGATCGCATCCGTCGCATGCTTGGTTCGAGACGCATGATCGACGGTATGCCACATTTCGCCAGGCTCGCCAGGCGACAGTTCGCCTAGCACATGGATCACATGAACTCCGCTAGGATCGCCGATCAAGCCGATAGCACGGCCAATCGCTTCTTTCGAGGCAGGCGAAAAATCAAATGGCACAACGATCGGCGGGTGGGCAAGCCATGTCATGAGAATATCCTTTGGTGCGTCCAGCTATAGTGAATGTCCCTTGTCTAAAATTTTACTCAGAAACCAGCGCGAAAAAAAAGCCGGCGTCTTTTTTAGACGCCGGCTGGTTGCGAAGTGCGAATGC
>JBITAD010000276.1:0-4360 GCA_044439945.1 Blastopirellula sp. JB062 | reverse complement strand
AACAGCGCCGCTTGGCTGGATGGAGTCGTGCGACCTTGGTCAAGCGAGGCGTCGACCGCCGAAATGACCGCGACGATCGTCGACTCCATTTTGCAACATAATCAAGCGGCCGTCGCCAAACTGGAGTCGCTCGCCAATCGAGGCGCGATCCGCATACCGCTGGCGACCAACGAAGGAAAACCGGCTTTCGACGTGCCGTTGCAGCCCGTTCCGATCCGGCTTTTTTATATGGTCGGCGACGCCGACTGGTTGTTGTATCGCAGCGGCGAAGCTTGGAACGCGATTCGCAAATCGATCTGCCAAACGCTCGGCTTGACCAATTCGTCTGAAGTTCCTTTTCCGCATGATCCTAACGAATGTCCGTTACTGGCTCGCACGTTGGCGAAGCATCGTACCTTCGCTCGGCATGGCGACGTTTTTGACGCGTTCAGTTTTCGCGGAAGACGCGACGAAAGCAGTTTGGGCGACGTGTTGATCATCGAAGGAGCGATGCGTTTCGTTCAGGCGGCGGTCGATCGATTCGGAGGCGACCTGCCGCTCGAACTGGTGCTAGCGCTCGAAGAGCTGACCGACGTTCGCCCGATGAACTTTATGCCGCTGGTTCTTGCGAACTCGATCGAGCGAAGTTGCGCCGCGCAGCGAACGCTGCAATACGAACTGAAATCGATGTGGGACGAGCAGATTGACGAGATCTTAGAATCCAACTGGTTTCGCTCGCAACGTTGGAGCGACGCCCACGACGTCGATAAAATTGCGTCAAGCTTTCTGCTAAATCGTCGCGCCTCGAATCGCGGCGATGCGCCGCCCGCTTTGTTACCGTTCGCGCTGAACGAACCGGAGTTTCGAAATCGACGCGCCAAACATATCGTTTATGGCCATACGCATCGCGCGGAAGCGACCCCGTTAGAAGCGAGTTATGCGGACGGATTCGTATTAAATCAAGTTTATTTCAACAGCGGATCATGGCGCCGCGTCTATGATGCGACGACGCTTATGCAGCCCGGAGGACGGCTCGTTTGCAGCGAGTTGATGAATCTGCTCGCCTTTTATCAGGGGGACGAACGTCATGGTCGTCCTTACGAAACCTGGTCGAGCATGCTTGGATCGGCGACGAGCGCAATGCGAAAGGTTCGAGTCGATTCAGCCGAATCTTCAACGCCGATTGGCGCCGTGTCGCCTGCGAAATCGTCGAAACTGGATCGCCCGCATTTCTTTCAAACGCCTGCCAGCGCTCGTTTTCCGCACTAATGAGCGAGGTTCGGCAGTTCCGGCTTCGGCAATCCGCAGACCGCAATAGCTAGGAAACGTCTATCAGAAGAGTAGATTATCGAAGGTAGGCTTCGATGATCCTCCTGATTTTTTCCCTCCAACCACGAGTTTCCAATATGGAAGCCATTATCATTTACACGACGGCGGCCAGCATGGAAGAAGCGGAACGCATCGCCGATTCGTTGGTTAGCAAACGACTGGCCGCGTGCGTGCAAATTTTTCCTGGCGTTCGCAGCGTTTATAATTGGCGCGGCAAAATCGCCCAATCGGACGAAACGCTTTGCGTAATTAAGACTGAATCGAAACGTTTTAATCAAGTTGCGACGGTGATCGAACAGATTCATTCTTACGAAGTTCCCGAAATCGTCGCCGTGCCGATCGTTCATGGTTCGATTGATTATCTCAGCTGGCTGAACGATCAAGTCGAAGCCGAAATTTGAACGAACGATTTTCCATCTCGCTGCATCCCTGCGACAAGTCGGGGCGTTTTCCTGTCAGTTTTGAACAACTCGAAACGGAGTGGTCCGCGTGGCCGCGCATGTTTTTCGAGCCCGACGGATCGTTCGTTTGGGTGGCTGAAGATCAAAGCTGGCAGATCGACGGCGTCGTCTACGATCGCGACGATCAAGTCTTTCGAGTTGATTTAGCAGGCGTGTTTCAGGCCGAACCGTTCCAGCAACTTGCCCGCTCGCTCGGCTGGCCCGTAACAACGTTGCGAGTCGAGTTGGTTCAAGACGGAAAATTTATCGACGTCGAATCGTTTCTTCGCGACGTCTTTTCTTAGCCGCGAAAAAGCGAGCGATGCTAGCATCGGTCCGATGTCGTCCGATCGCGATCGATTCTTGAATTGATCTTTGCCAGATTTCCTGAATTTGTTAGGTAAACGGCTCCCGCATTTGGATCGGGCCCAAAATCGAGACAATTTATTTTCCGGCATGGATGCCATGAAGAATCTTTACCTCCGCTTTACCGCTATCGGCGGCGTCGCCTCTTTAGGGGTTGCTGCAATTGTTCAATCGGTTCTTTCGTCGGCTCAAACCGCTGGACAACCAGTGATCGACGCCGCTCAGGAACAAGTAGCGGCGATGGTTGAATCTTCGACAACGCCTTCGGAAGACGGATCGAGCTACGTTCCGCCGATTGTCCGCGCTAATAACGAAAACGACGAACCGGCGAAACCGGCTCCAAACTCGCCGCCCCCGCCCGCTTCGCACCGATTCTCGCTCGGCGATAAAGCTGCAGCGCCCGTGTCGCGCTATCTGGGCGATTCTGGCAGTGCGTCTGATGATGCGAGCGAGCCCAAACAACCGGCTTCTGCCCCGGTTACTGCAGGAGATTCGCCGCAACCGCCGGTCAGCCGTTTTAGTTTAGGAGACTCCGCCGCCCCGTCGTCTGCCGCCACATCTCCTGCGGCGACTGAGACGCCGGCTAAGCCTGCCGCCGTGCCGACGCCGGCAAAATCTCGTTTTCAAATTGGCGATGCGGCGCCTGCCGCCGCGGCCGCAATCGGCGCCGCAGCAGCTGCGGTCGCTTCCGAGGCGGCGCCAAGTCCGAAATATGGTAGTCGCTTCGGCAGTAATCCAAGCGGCGATGCGCCGGCGCCAGCAGGCGAACCTGCCGAGATGAGTTCCGAATCGCCGTCGCCGGCCGCTGCCGAAACGTCCCAACCCAAACCCGCGTCAGTCGCCGAGACGCCTGCACCTAATCCTTCCAACGCGCCTGCTGCAACTTCGCCTACGGCCAACGCCGCAACCCCGCCTTCAAGCAGCCGTTTTCAGTTTAGCAGTTCCGGCGGCAACTCGACTCCGGTTAGCTCTAATCCTGCGCCTGTCGGCGACATGCCTGCCGAGACGGCCGCCAGCGAACGCTATCCGGCGCCTGCTTCGATCGATGGAGTCGCCCCCGTCACGCCCAACAATTACCCCACTCCGCGCAGCATGCCCAGCTACGGCGGAAACGAACTGCCTGGCGGTAACGCCCCCGCGATTAGCGGAATCGGCAAACCGGGCGACGCGAAGCTCGAAGGTTTGCAACAACCCGCGATTACCTTAGAGAAACAAGCGCCCGTTGAAATTCAAGTCGGCAAAGCGACTACCTTTTCGCTGGTCGTCAAAAACGTCGGTCAAACGACGGCGCATGACGTTGTGATTCGCGATAGCGTGCCGGCCGGCACCGCTTTGATCAGCACGACGCCGACGGCCGAAGGAAGTACCGACGGTCAAATGTTATGGAAAATCGGGCAAATCGCCCCAGGCGAAGAAAAACGATTGACGATGGAATTGATGCCGCAAACCGAAGGAGACGTCGGCAGCGTCGCGACCGTATCGTTCGCCGCGCACGCGACGGTCCGTTCGCGCGTGACTAAGCCGGAACTGACCATCGAGCAAACGGCAGCGCCGACCGTCTTAATCGGCGACAATTTGTTGTTGGCGATTACCGTCAGCAATCCCGGCACGGGACCGGCTACCGGCGTCGTCTTAGAGGAAGTCGTACCGGCCAACTTTACGCATCCCGCCGGCAGCGAACTTGAATTCGAAATCGGCACGCTCAAACCGGGCGAAACGCGCAGCCTAGAGCTGACCCTGAAAGCCGATAAAGCGGGCCGCACGAAAAACGTGTTGGGCATCCGCGGCGACGGCAACCTGCAAACGCAAACCGAACTGAATGTCGAAGTGATCGCGCCGCAATTAGAAATTTCGATGGTCGGGCCCAAGTTGCGATATCTCGATCGACCGGCCAAGTACCAAGTTTCGGTCAGCAACCCCGGCACCGCGCCGGCTCAAAGCATCGACTTGATTACCTATTTGCCGAAGGGAATGAAATTTGTCGACGCCAACAACGCGGGGCAATATGATTCGTCGCAACATGCGGTCTTCTGGAATTTGGCCGAACTGCCCCCTTCGCAAAGCGGCGCCGTCGAGCTGACCGCCTTGCCGATCGAAGCGGGCGATCAAAAAATTCGGGTCGAAGGCTCGGCGAGAATGGGGCTCTCGGCTCAAAACGAAACCTTGGTGCAGGTTGAAGGAATCGTCGCGCTCTTCTTTGAAGTGGTCGATCAAGCCGACCCGATCGAACTTGGCAAAGATACGAT
>JBITAD010000275.1:1595-10173 GCA_044439945.1 Blastopirellula sp. JB062 | reverse complement strand
TTCGTTAACCAAGGATCGAAAAGCGCCAGCAACGTACGGGTCGCCGCGATCTTGCCGCCAGGCATGCAAGGCGTCGACGCCGCCGGCGCCGCCAAGGGAGTCGTCAGCGGAAATGAGATTCGTTTTGAGCCGATCGCTCGCTTGCAACCGAAAGCGGAAGAAACGTTCCGTATCAAGGTGAAAGGGATCGAAGCGGGCGACCAACGCATTAAAGTGCAGGTTTCTAGCGACGAGATTCCGCAACCGATCACCAAAGAAGAAAGTACTCGGGTTTATTCCGATCGCTAGACAATCGGCGCGAGCCAAACTTCAGGCCGGCATGTCGTTATTGACTGCCGGCGCTTCGTCGGCATCTTGGTCTTCGTTAGAATAATGCCATGACTACCGACGCTTCTCCGATCATTACCCGAGTCGCCGGGCGGCGCGATTGGCCCGCCTGCGCAAAGATTTTTTACGCGGCTCGCAAAGGGGCGTTCCATTGGATGCCTTCTGAGAAAATCCGTTTTGACGACTTCGAACAAGCGACCGCCGACGAACCGATTTGGGTCGCCGAACGACGGCGAATAATTGTCGGTTTCGTTTCGTGGTGGCCGCCTGAGAATTTCATCCACAATCTCTTCGTCTCTCCCGATGCGCAGCGTTGCGGGGTCGGAGAGAAGTTGCTGTCGGCCTGTTTGGCGCAAATCGGTCGCCCTGCGCGATTGAAATGCAATACGGCCAATGCGTCGGCGCTGGCGTTCTATGAAAAATTGGGTTGGCGTCGCGAGTCGCAATCATCCAGTCCAGAAGGTCTCTATTGGCTTATGACGCTCGATGGCGAAGCGTCGCCCGGGGCTACTTCGTGATTCGCTTCGGCCGCCTCGGGCAGCATTAGCAGCGCTCCCAGCAAAAAGCAGATGGCGCCTTGCAAAGTCAGCGCGGTCGCGGCGGTTACCGCTTGTGCTTTCGGCTGGCCAGGCAACGCGATCGCAAAGATGGCCGAGAACATAAAGCCGATGCAGCCCAGCAGATTGATCGCGACGATCCACCACGAGAGATTTCCAGGTCGCCAGGCCCAATAGGCGTGACAAAACTCGAGAAAAGCCAAATAGCCTGACGCCAGAAAAAGCAGCGAACCGACGAAGTTTGGGATCCAAATCAACAGATCTTGTTGCACCCAAGTGAGCCCTGGTCGCATCGCGTCGAACGTATTGAAGTTGAAGAAGACCGTGCCGATAAACTGCAGTAAGCAGCTTAGCCATCCAGGATCGTGCGGACGCCAAGCCAGCAGCCTGGTTCGTAGCGGAACCGGTCGGTCAAACTCGCCGGCGTTAGCCGCCTGAAATAGTTGCAAATACGCGGCGGTCGTAAACGGTATCGAACCGGCGAAATAGATTGCGTTGATCTCGTCGCCGGTCAAAGCGAGCGCCCCGGCTAATTGCGGCCACAAGCTCGCCAAGCTGGCGAGTGCGAACAGGGCGGCGCCGACGGCGAAGATGATCCCGATCCACCAGTTTAACCGTCGCGGCAGCCACAGCGCTTGCAGCGACAATTGCGGCAATCTCGAGATCGTCATCGTTTCAGGAGGCGACAAGCGTTTGCGATGATGCCGCGCGTGCCAGACTCGGCGGATCTCGCCGAAGCGCCGCCCGATGCGCAGCGTGACGAAAGGCCAAGCGCCGCGCTCTTCGATCGTTTCGAGCTCGCTGCTCGCCGCAGGGAAGTCGTCGGACATCATTTAGTGATGAAAACCGCTCGCTTCTTCCGCGGTCAGCGGGGTATCGATCGGATGATTTTCGAAATACTCGATCGAGCGATGCAGGTCGTCTAACAGCAGCGAGCCGAGATCGCGACTGACCCCGTGTCGAACCAAGATGCGCTGAATCACTTGGTCGGTTTGATTGTCGGGAAGCGAGTAAGCGGGCACTTGCCAACCGCGCGTGCAAAGCCGATCAGCCAAGTCGTATAGCGAAAAGCCGGGCTTCACGTTCGGCTTCATTTTCCAGCACAAAGCGGGAATGCCGCTTTTACGATCGCCCCCGTAGATAACGTCAAACAATCCGATCTTGCCGATTTCTTCGGCCAGATAGGCGGCCGTGTCGTAACAAGCGCCATGAATCTTTTGATATCCTTCGCGACCGAGTCGCAGAAAGTTGTAGTACTGACAAACGACCTGCCCGCCGGGGCGCGAAAAATTAAGGGCCAAGTCGCGCATGTTGCCGCCAAGATAATTGACCCAAAAGATCAAGTCGTCAGGCAGGTCGCTCACTTCGCGCCATATGACCCAACCGACGCCCAACGGGGCCAAGCCGAACTTGTGGCCGGACGTATTGATGGATTTGACTCGCGGCAGACGAAAGTCCCAGACCAGTTCGGGGGCGCAAAACGGCGCCAAAAAACCGCCGCTCGCCGCGTCGACATGAATCGGAATATCGAGGTTCTTCTCTTTTTCGAGCGAGTCGAGCGCCGCGGCGATCTGGGCGACCGGCTCATACTGACAGGTAAACGTTACGCCCAGAGTCGGAACGACGCCGATCGTATTTTCGTCGCAACGCTTCAGCACTTCTTCAGGTGTCAGCAGCAACCGGCCTTCTTCCATCGGCACCTCGCGAAGCTCAATATCCCAATATCGGGCGAACTTGTGCCAACACACTTGTACCGGGCCGGTGATCAAATTCGGCTTATTCGTCGGTTTGTCGGCGGCCTGTCGTTTCGCTTTCCAGCGGTTTTTCATGGCCATGCCGCCCAACATCGCCGCGTCGCTCGAACCGGTGGTCGAACAGCCGATCGCGTTCGCTTCGCTAGGCGAGTTCCAGAGATCGGCAAGCATGTGCACGCAACGCGCTTCGATTTCAGCCGTTTGCGGGTACTCGTCTTTATCGACCATATTTTTGTCGAGACATTCGTCCATCAGTTTATGGACTTCCGGCTCGACCCAGGTTTGGCAGAAGGTCGCCAGGTTCTGCCGCGAATTACCGTCGAGCATCAGCTCGTCATGCACGACCGAATAAGCGTGACGCGGGTTTTGCTCGACGCTCGGAAATTTGTATTTCGGCATGCTGACCGACAAATCGGACGAAGCGTAGACGTCGTCATCCAGTTCTTCCCGGCGGATCTCTTTCTCGTGCAATACCATCGGTGGCGATTCTCCAGGCGATCAAAGGAAAGGGAGCGACGCAATGCCGCCAAAGAAAACCGGCCGGAGAGAGTCGAACCGGTTAGCGACTACCCTACCAGATCAGCGCGACGGGTGCAGCGCGGATCGATCGTCGATCGCCAACCGATTCGATGAATTTTTGCCCAGAGCGCACGAAACGGAATCAACCGCAAAGCAGCCGCGAAACTCCCCGCTTTGATTTCCGCATCAATTGAAGAACCTCATTATTTCATCAAGAACGCAAGTCGAAATCGATCGTTTGCCGTCGCTCCACAACTTCGGCCGTCAGCTCAGTGCGCGCATTAAATTTTTTCGGAATGTAAGACTCGCGAGCTTCGATTTCTTCGCCTGGTATGTTGCTGATCGGCGGTGCGCCGGGAATGGCGCGCGTTCCGGTGATGACGACTCGAAAAGACCCCTGCGGGCATTCGAGTTGAAAATCGCCGTTTTCGATCAATCCCGCGCCAGAAACCGAAAGTCCGTCGGCCGGCTCAAATATAACTTGACCCATTTCGATCGGCTTTCCGTCGAAGGTAATTTTGCCGCTGACTTCGGACTTCGACGGACCGCCGCCGCACCCAACGGCAAAACCGACGAGCAGCGTCAGGCCGCAAGCTAACGAGTGAGGAAGGTAGCGAGGCTTGTGAGAAATTGAATCTCTGCGTGAGAATAGAAACATGGATTCGTCCCAACTTAAAGAAAAGAATTAGATAGAACGTTTGGCCCGACGTTTCGTTTAGTACTCGCCTAAGACCTTGCCGTCGTTACGAGCGCCAAGATTGCGGAACGTGACCAAGTCGACGGTATCTGCGATAAACGCGACCGAAGCGTCGGCGCGAGTGAACTGCGCGCCGCCGGGGTGCATGCTGCGAGCGTAAGAGACGGACGTTTGCCCCGAGTCGTCGACGCAAGGAGATTGCGGGATGCTGCCGCAACCGCCGCCGTATGCGACGTCGGCCGCGCTGGTATTCGGTCCTTGGTAAGAACTGAACGCGCTCTCCATGTCGTAGCCGTTAAAGTAATTCGCCGTCAAATCACGTTCCGAGCCTTCCAAGACGGCTGGCGATTGCAGCAACTCGCCGATCATGAGGGTATTGCTTGTGCCGTCAATGACGTCCGCGAGATTACTTTTTGAGCGGACGTAAAAAATACCGTCTAGGTTGGTTCCGCCATCTTCAAAAACTGTCGACCCTGCCGAGACGACATAGTTGCCTTGAAGCCCTTGTATGCCTTGCTTTCCACCATGGGGATCAGACGGACAAACCATCGTCTCGACGACCGTTTGGCGAATTTCCAGCGTGTCCCATTCAGTTGCGGCCTTGTAGCCGAAAAACGGCGCAAATCGATCGTAAAGCGCGACCTGCTCGATATAGGGTAGAACCGTCGGATACCAAGTGGCGCGATTCGGATGACTTCGATTTCCGCGCACGTCGTTGTATTGCGCGTACGGAAATTGGCCGTATGTGTCGTGATAATTGTGCATCGCCAATCCGAGTTGCTTTAGGATGTTGCCGCACTGCATCCGTCGGGCCGCTTCGCGCGCTTGTTGCACCGCAGGCAGTAGCAAAGCGATTAAAACTCCGATAATCGCGATCACCACCAACAATTCGACCAGCGTAAAACCGCGACGCTTTTCTTTGCATGCCATCGAGAAAACTCCCAGTAATGAATCGAGCGAAAAGAGAAATGATTCCAAGGCCGCTGAAGAGAAGTACGAGTCGTGCAGCCTGCGAAGTTGAATTTTAAATAAATCAATAAATTAAATCTTGCGTTGGTGCGACAGGGTTTGTTGCCTATGCGACACTTCCAAATGACATGACTTATCTAAGAATTCGTGCTTTGACGATGTTATTTCGCGAGAACCAGCGCACTACATTGTTTGTCTGCCGTCACGATTCGGCTGGTACAAGAAGAGGCGAACCAGAGCGTGCCTTTCGACAAATTGAGAGCGATCTACAAGTTGGCCATATATTCATAAGTAACAATGGATTTGTATCGCGCAAATCGCCAAAATCAGCAGGGCTAATTAAGTAGAAGAGGAAGGACAGCGCGAAATAAATACTAAAAGGCGCAAAAATATTATCCCTTTTTTGGCGTTCTTTCGCAAAATAGGAATGATGGCCGAAACGCGCTTGATTTCGTGGGGTTATTGGTATCATTAGTAAGTGAACTACTCGTAAATGCGGCGCGAACTAGGGATGATGCGTCGAGTCGCCAGCCAACGAAGAGTTCCCTATTTTCGCGCTTCCTTTTCTATTCTGTCGAAGCTCATGACGGGCGAGATCGGCAGATCCTCCTTTCAGTTGATTCTCGATTAGATGACTCCATCGAAACGAAGATTCTTTGCGCCGGGATCGTTGACGATTTCGGTAAGCGATCTGATTGTGGCCACGGCGCTGATCTGCGTCGGTCTTAGTTTTTCGACGGCGTTTTTAAAATACGCTGGATTTGACTTCGCAAGCAGTATGGACGACGCCAATATTGCGTACGCCACGTTCGCGTCGGTCAATATAGCCGTCGGCGTGATCAGTTCGATGATCGGTTGGCGATGGTTCACGCGCCGTCGTCAAACCGAACTGAGCACAGCTTGGTCGCCGGGTAATTTTTTAATGCTGCTGGCGATGCTGTACGTGCCGTTCTATTTTATTCGCGAGTTCATTTGGCTCTCTTGGGCGAGCCCCGCGTTTTTAAAGCCGTTGTTAGATCCGGCCGCCGCCGTGTTGAGCGTCTTGATCTGGTCGCTTGGAATGATCACGACGGCCATGATTCCGAAGATGCGCTGGAAACTGGTTACCTTTACGTTCGCCATGCCGCAGTTGGCGATTGCGTCGATGGATATTTTCTCGCCGACCGACATGGCGCCCGGTTCTTTTTTCTGGGCGAGCCGTTGCGTCATCGTGCTAGCCGCGGCCGCAGCCGCGCAAACTGTGATGGCGGCGACCGTCGATCTAGCGCTACGCGAGAAACGCGACCTCGGCCATTACTTGGGGATGAGCCTTTTCTTAGCGATTTGTTTTAACCTGACGGTCGAATGGGGCTGGTACTGGCTCTACTAAAGCCCTCTTTCAAAGCGTATCGGCGGCGGTTGACGATCCGCTGATTTGCACCAGATTGTCCGGCGTATTGCGGCGTAATTGACCGCAGGCGGCGTTGATCTTATCTCCCTTTTTCTGGCGAAACTTGACCGTTAGGCCGGCCGCTTCCAAGATCGCGCGAAACGCGTGTTGCGCCTCTTTGCTGGGCGTGCGGTATGGCAAGCCCGAGACGGGGTTATACGGAATAACGTTCAACAACGCCGGTCTGCCGCGCAACAATTTGGCCAAGCGATGCGCATGCTCGGGGCGATCGTTTAACTCGGCTAACAGCACGTACTCGAAGGTTAAACGTCGCCCTGATATCTCGAAGTAATGGTCGGCGGCCTCTAAGATCGCCGCGACGCCGATCTTTTTGTTCGTCGGCACGATTTGATTGCGCAATTGGTCGTCGGGCGCGTGCAACGAAACCGCCAAATGATACCGGCTGTCGCGATCAGCCAATCGGCGTATCGCCGGCGGTAAACCGACGGTCGAGATCGTAATTCGACGATGGCTAATGCCCAGACCGTATTCGGCCGAAGCGAAATCTAACGCCGGCAACAACCGATCGACGTTGGCCAGCGGTTCGCCCATGCCCATCACTACGATATGGCTAAGCCGCTCGGTCGGCGGTAACAAGCGCTGCAGTCGTAGCATCTGTTCGATGATCTCGCCGACCGTCAGATTCCGTTCGACTCCGTCCAGACCGCTGGCGCAAAAGACGCAGCCCATCGCACAGCCGACTTGCGTGCTGATGCAGATCGTTCGCCGATCGCCGTCGCGCAGCAAGACGCATTCGATCCGTCCTTTGTCATGCAGCTGCAGCAGCAACTTTTCGGTGCCGTCAGGCGCGGTCGTATGCTTGACGATTTCGGTCGACCACAGCCGCGCTTGTTCAGCAAGTCGCACGCGCAGCGGTTTGGGCAAATTGGCCATGTCGTCAAACGACTCGGCTCGATTGTCGACGATCCAGCGACGGATTTGCTCGGCCCGAAACTTGGGGAGCCCCCACTCGGCGGCAAGCGTTTGCAAAGCGGATAAATCAAGAGTTTGAAGTAAATGGGGCGTCATGCGCGTCCCTCAAGAGGCGTATCGAACGGTGGCGGAGCGTAACGCCGTGCTGTATAATGGTCCGATTACGCACCGGGGGGAATCTCCCAGCGGAGTTTCGCCGCGGGGCCTTTTCTTACCAATCAATTCTCCCTGGCTGCCGATCGCAGTCAACAACGGACGAAAAAGACCAGGCCTATGGCTCGCAAAGTTGTTAATCGCAAAGAGTTACGTGCACAAGCCGAAGCGGCCGAAAGCGTTGAAGGCGCTGAACCCGCTCCGAAGAAAAAGGCGAAACGAAAGTCACGGGCGAAAAAGACGACCGAAGTGCGAATGAAGCTCTTCTGGGGCGTTTTCAACCAGTCGATGAAGCGGATCGCTCTGTACGAGTACGATCAAAAGGAAGAGGCCGAAAAGAAGGCGCAAGATCTGAGCAAGTCGGGCAAGCCGCCCCACTTTGTTCAGAAGGTCAAAGAGACGATCGAAGAAGTGATCGACTAGGTCGCGCCTGCGATTGATCCTGGCGCGATAGAAACATTTCCGAAACTCTGCTTGAGGAGCGCCGGCATGTTTGCGCGGATCATACGATTCTGTTTGATAGTCATCGTCGCGGTCGGCTGTGCGGCCGAGCAGCCCGCGTCCCCTGCGTCAGACGCTGCCAAGCCAGAGCGAAAAGGAACGGGCGAGCCGCAGTTGAAGCTTCAACTTGCCGAGCCCGGCATTTCCGTTCCTCCGCTCGACGCCGGTCGCTTTCAGACCAATTTGCCCGCCGGCTGGAAACTGTTGCCCCGGCGGAGCGAATATCTGTTGGGCGCGTACGAAGCGACTCCCGCCGGCATTCCGCGGTTGTTGGTCCATGTCAGCGACAGTCCGCTCGACGATGTCGTCGACGCGGCTTCGGCGATGCAATTGCAGGACGCCGTAAGGTCGGAGCTGGGCGATACGACTTTGGCGTTTCCTGTGCAAGAGATCGAGATCGGCGATCATTATTGGGTGCAGTATGTGCGGCCTGCGAAATATCAAAACGACGCAGCGCGGCAATTGGCGCTAGAAACGATTCAAGGGGGGCGGCGCTACAAGCTAGAATTGTTCGTGCCCAAAGATGACTTGCTCGCTCAATCGAGCGCCGCGTATCGGGTCGCTCATGACGCTCAGTTTTTGTCGAGCCAGGCTGAAAAGTTGACCGAGCCGGCGACCAACGAAGAGACTTCGCCCGACGAGCGGAAACCTGACGCACCGCAACCCGTCGAAGAATCTTAAGCGAATCTTCAAGTTGAGATTGCGCGAATTACCTCTCTAGGGAAGTCAAATAGAGCTT
>JBITAD010000275.1:0-1585 GCA_044439945.1 Blastopirellula sp. JB062 | reverse complement strand
ATTTTCTTCTTTGTCGAAACTTCGGCGTGATATGGGACGCTTTATCGGATTCGCGATTCTCGCCATAGTGGTTCTATTCACGTTGGCGGTCTTATTTCGCGGCGAATCCGTCATTGATGATGCGGTGAACCAAGTACGACAAACGGCGGAAAAAGTGACGCCGGTCGTCGAGCCTTCGCCGGAAGAAGAAGAGCCGAAAGAAGATCCGCCCCCCCGAACCCGGCGCAAAATATTTCCGGATACGACCCGGTTATTCGATTCCGAGCGACGCGCGAAATGGCGGACGCGCGACTATTCATACGTTTATCTAGATACGCGAAAAGGAAGAACGCCCTATCAAAAAATCAAATATCTGGAACTTGAGAAACTAGACTTCGAAACCGAATACAACGATCAAGAGCCGATCGTCCGCGGCGTGATGGTGGTGCATTATCAGATCTCGCCGTTGTTTGAGCGCGAACAGCAAGCGATCAGCTCTCGACTATTGCCGCGAGTCTACCAAGAAAGTCTGCATATCGAGTTTGAATGGCATCAAGATTCGTGGGTGATGCACCCGAGATACTTTGCGAATAATCCGTTTGATCTAAAAGAGCGCGAGTTGGAAAATCATATCCCCCGCGTTCCTGCGCATCGCAGTTTGGCGAAGCATCTGTTTCAAGAGTTTCAGAAACGAAAAAAGCCCGACGCTTTTCGCACAGCGCCGGGCGATAATCCGTATGGAAACGCAATCAGCCGAGTCGAGTCCGGCTTAGCCGAATAAGCCGGTGACGGCCTCGGCTTTGACCAACTCGCGGGGTTGATTCAGATGGTTGTAAACGATCGTCGCGGGATCGATCCCCATCGTGTGATAAATCGTCGCCAGCAGTTCGGTCGGATGAACCGGATCTTTCAGCGGCGACGAAGCGGTCTGGTCTGATTCGCCGTAGACCGAACCTCGTTTGATGCCGGCGCCGGCCAAACAAGCCGTATAACAATAGGGCCAGTGATCGCGACCGTCAGCGCTGTTGCCGTTGCCTGACGTGCTGACCCCGCGTTGCGGACTGCGACCGAATTCGCCGACCGCCACGACCAAAGTCTCATCGAGCAAACCGCGATCGTCCATGTCGGCGATCAACGACGATAATCCGCTATCGAGCATCGGCGCCGATTGGTCTTTCATCCGCTTGGTCAGGCCGACGTGATGATCCCAACTATGGTTGTCGGAGTTGGCGACTTTCGGCCAAATCACTTCGACCACTCGCGTGCCCGCTTCGATCAAACGTCGCGCCAACACCTAGCGTTGGCCGAACGTGTTGCGTCCGTACCGCTCGCGCATTTTCTCCGACTCTTTGCTCAAGTCGAAGGCGTCTCGCGCTCGTCCTGAAGCGATTAGATTCATCGCCGTTTCGTAATATTTATCCATATCGAACTTTTCGACCGCCTGATCAAGCGCCGGCATCCCAGCGTTGATCATCTCGCGCAACCGTGCGCGTCGACCGAGACGGTTGGTCGAAATTTCAGGCCGCAATTTCAAGTCGGTAATATTGATCCGCTCCATCTTGTTCATGTCCATGTCATCGCCCGGCGGGTAGAGAAAATAGGGATC
>JBITAD010000274.1:0-3260 GCA_044439945.1 Blastopirellula sp. JB062 | reverse complement strand
AGTACAGCAAGTACTGACTGAATGCGATGTAACCCCAGAAGAAAACGAATCCGAAAATGAATTTGCTCAGATCGTGATACCGTTCGACCGTGATCACCTCGCCGAGCTTCCCCCACGATTGCAGGGTCGCACAGCTGATTAAGGTAAAACAAAAGAACGATAACATCGCTCCAGCGAAGAAATAGACACCAAATATCGTGCTAAACCATCTCGGATCAAGCGACATCGCCCAGTCGAACGAAGCGAACGTAACGGTTAGCGCGAATGCGGCGACGACCAGCGGGCTTTTGCTCTCCATCCGTAACGTCAGGTCCGGATCGCCAGTCTCGTCTTGCGCCGTCGACTTCGAGAGGAAATACCAAGCCGCGGCAATCCACACGGCGAAATACAACACCGCCCGAATCGTGAAAAACGTCGAGTTGAGATACGGCTCTTTGCCGGCCATCAACGCTTCATGTTCCATCACTTCGGCGTCGTTCCATTCAAACAACGCATGGCTGCCCGAGAGAACCGAGAACAGAATCGGCAGAAACAGCACCGCCATCGGAGCGAGGGTCATCGCCATCACTTCGGTAATACGACGGATCGAAGCGCTCCAACCGGCTCGCGTCAAATGCTGCAGCGCGATAAACCCAAGCGCCCCCAGCGAAATGCTCAGGAAAAACAGGTAGCTGGTCAGGTAGGCGAAAAAGAAATGCCGCAGTTGATCTTGGGCGAAAACGCCAAGCAGCAATGCGACGATCATCGCCGCAATACCGACTCCGTACCCGCCGATCATCAGCTTATTACGCAGACCGCCCAGACGAATCGTTTCGTCGTTGGGAATCGTGATGTTAGTTGAATGGCCGCCCATGGTCAGTTTCCTTGGCTCTTCAGCGCGTCGGCTTCAATTTGCGGTACGTCTTGGATCGACGCGTCACGCGATTTTTGCAGCGCTTTCATGTACAGGATGATCGCCCAGCGATCCTCCGGCGTAATCTGAGCCGCATAGCCAGGCATCTTGCGGATGCCGTTGGTGATCGTATTGAAAATCCGGCCGACCGGTTGTTTCACGACGTTCTCGTCATGCAGATTGGTCGGCTGCACCCAAGTCGGCTGCTCCATCTCGAAGGCACGCAGCGAGACCAAGCCGTTGCCGTCTCCCGCCAAGCCGTGACAAACCGAGCAATAAATCGCGTAGCGTTGCTTGCCTCGCTCCATCAATTGCGAGTTCACGTCGACCGATTCCGGAAACTGCGTGACCCAATCAGGCTCGGGCGGAGCTTCTTCCGCAGCCGCATCCGCAGGCTGCGGCGCCTCTTTTTCGGCATCGGCCCCTTTTTCTTCGCCCTGCTCTTCCGCCTGATTCTCTTCGGCGGGTTTCTCGGCTGCCGGCTTATCTTCAGCGGCGGGCTCGTCTTCCTCCGCTTGCAACAACGCAACGCTAGAGGTTTCGGCGCCGCTGGGCACGATGCCCGTTAAAAATTCGATCGATTGCCATTCGCCGCGAGCCACCGTGCCTGGCACGCGAGGACGCATGGTCCGCCCGTCGGCGAAAACGACCGAGGCCGTTTGCGTCTTCGCTTTAACTTGCACGTCCATATCCAAAATCGGGTGCAGTCGCGGATAAGGCGAAGTCGTATTGCGAGCGTTCCATACCAGCATCGGCGGAACCGTCAACAGCGCCAGAAAAACGATGGCGGCATATTTGAACAGGGTCGGAATTTCGTTACTGGACGGATCGGCTTCGATCTCGTCAATCGTCAGCGGCGAAAACCCTTCGAGCATCTCGCGATGCTTATGCAGTTTGAATTTCGGGTCGGTCGCGTCGAGCGTTAAAAAGAAACGGTCGTTCGTCGCCCGAGCGAAGTTGGCGTGCCGAAACAGCGGATTGGAAAACGTCGGCAACTGATTCAGCATCAACATGCCGAAAAATGCGCCGAACGCGGCCAGCAAAATCGTCAGCTCAAACGTCACCGGGATATTCGCAGGCAAACTGAAAGTCGGCTTGCCCGAGATCAAATACGGATAGCCGGAGAAAAGCGCTCCAGGCTGTTCCGTCGCATTCATGTAGTACTGCATCGCCAGGCCGGTCGCACCGCCGGTGACGCCCATCGCAAGCGCGATCCAAGGCAGGATCGTTTTGCGGATGCCCAGCGCTTCGTCGATTCCATGAATCGGATACGGCACATGCGCGTCGGTTTTGGTCAAACCGGCGTCTCGTACCGCTTCGCAGGCTTTTAGCAATTGATGCGAGTCGTCAAACTCGGCCATCAGGCCAAGCGATTTAGGGCTCGCTTTGTCTTTCTTTTGCGACATGATCGATGCGGCCTAGTGATGATCCTCTTCGCCGTGCGGCATAACGCTTTTGACTTCCGCCATCGCGACCATCGGCATGAATCGAAGGAACAAGAGGAACAGCGTGAAAAACAAACCGAAACTGCCGACGAACATGCCGATATCGACCCAAGTCGGCGAGAAGTAACCCCAACTGGACGGCAGGAAATCGCGCGACAACGACGTAACCGTAATCACGAACCGCTCGAACCACATGCCGATGTTCACAAAAATACTCGCGACGAACATCATCCAAGGCGTCGTACGGCACTTTTTAAACCAAAAGATTTGCGGCACCGCCACGTTGCAGAACACCATCGTCCAGTACGCCCAGTAATAAGGACCGAACGCACGGTTAAGAAAAGTGAACTGCTCGTTCGGCACGCCGCTATACCATGCCATGAAAAATTCCATCGCATAGGCGTAACCGACCATCGTTCCGGTCGCCAATAAGATCTTGCAGATGTTCTCGAGATGCCGAGTCGTCACCAGGTTCTTCAGACCGAACCATTCGCGAGCCGGCACGATCAACGTCAGCACCATGCCGAAACCGCTAAACACGGCCCCGGCGACGAAGTACGGCGGAAAGATCGTGGTATGCCAACCCGGCAGTTGCGAAACGGCGAAGTCGAAACTAACGATCGTATGCACCGAAAGCACCAGCGGAGCCGCCAACGCGGCCAGCAAGATGTACGCTTTTTCGTAGCGGTGCCACTGACGCGCCGAACCGTTCCAGCCCAGGGCCGCAATGCTATAGCCGATTTGATGTAGCCGCGATTTGGTACGATCTCGGAGCGTCGCCAAGTCGGGAATCATTCCCATGTACCAAAACAAGATCGAAACCGTCGCGTAAGTCTAAACCGCGAAAACGTCCCACAGCAGCGGGCTGCGGAAGTTCGGCCACATGTTTAAGTACAAACTGGGATAAGGAAACAGCCAATAAA
>JBITAD010000273.1:0-3263 GCA_044439945.1 Blastopirellula sp. JB062 | reverse complement strand
ATGAACGGCAAACTTTACGCAATCTGCCCTGCCGAACAAGGAACCAAACGTGAGGGAGAACGGGTCGTTTGCCTCGACGCTCAAACAGGCGAATTCCTTTGGGAGAACCGCTTCAACGTTTATCTGTCGGACGTCCCCGTCGAACGAGTCGGCTGGTCGGCGGTCGTCGGCGATCCGACCAACGGCAAAGTTTATGCGCTGGGGGTCTGCGGACATTTTCAATGCATTGACGCCGAGACTGGCAAAACCGAATGGGTTCGCAAATTGCACGAAGAGTACGGCCTGCTATCGACGTACGGAGGCCGTACGAACTTTCCGATCGTCTGTGAGGACTTGGTAATCGTCAGCGCCGTGGTGATCGGCTGGGGCGACATGGCCAAACCGGCCCACCGTTTTATCGCGTTTGACAAAAACAGCGGCGAAATGGTTTGGTTCAACGGCACTCGTTTACTGCCGGACGATACGACCTACAGCGCCCCGGTCATCGCGACGTTGGCCGGTCAAAAAGCGATGGTCTTCGGCTCGGGCGACGGTCAATTTTGGGCGTTGCAACCGCGCACCGGCAAACCAATCTGGAACTACGCCATGTCGATGCGCGGGATTAACTCGTCTCCGCTAGTCGACGGCAATACGATCTACGTCGGACATAGCGAAGAAAATCTGGGCGAGATCTCCTCGATGATGGGCAACGTTGCGGCGCTCGACGGCTCGTTAAGCGGCGACATCACCGGCAAGGGCCTTATCTGGCAACACCCGGAAATTATGATGGGCAAAAGTACCCTGCTGAAAGTCGGCGACTTTATCTACGCGTTTAACGACGCCGGCAAAGTCTTTACGCTTGATGCGAAAACCGGCGAACAGGTCGGCAAACGAGTCGCGGTCGGTCGAGCGATGCGGGCCAACCCGCTTTACGCCGACGGCAAAATTTACGCTTTTGAATCGAACGGCTATTGGGCGATACTTGAGCCGCAAGAAGACGGCGCGCTCAAAGTGCTGAATAAAGGCCGACTCCGCGACGAAGAAGTGAACGGTTCGCCGATCTGCGCTCAAGGGCTGGTCTACGTTCCCACTTCAGGCGGCATTTACTGCCTTGAAGATCCGAAGCTCGAAAAAGGGTTTACCGGCCTGCCTCCTGTTGCGCCTGAAACGCCGATTAGCGACAACCCCGATATCGCTCAGCTTCAGGTCACTCCTTATGAAGTGCTGTTGAAACCAGGCGATTCGCAACAGTACGAGGTTGCGGCCTTCAATCGCTTGGGGCAAAAACTGGACGTTGATTTAAGCGGCGTAACGTACGAAATCGCCGGCCCCGGCAAGATAGACTCCCAAGGGCTATATACGGCCGAAACGAGCGACGCCCATACGGCGACCGCCGTGACGGCCAAACTGGGCGAAACGACGAGCGACGCGCGCATTCGGACGGTCCCCAATTTGCCGTGGAGCTTCGACTTTGAAGAGATCGCCCTTGATCCTGAAACCGGCGCCGGCCAACCGCCGATCACTTGGGTCGGAGCTCGCTACCGCCATGTCATTCGCGACCTCGACGGCAACAAAGTGATGGTCAAGGTTTCGACCATTCCGAAAGGGACGCGCAGCCAATCGTGGATGAGCAGCCCTGATCTGCATGATTATACGATCGAGGCCGACGTCAAAGCGAAAAAGATGGCCGATGGGCAACTTCCCGATATGGGTCTCATCGCTCAAGGCTATCAGTTCGTGCTCAACGGCAACGACAAGACGATGCAAGTCCGCAGTTGGGTGACGCAAATGCGGATGGCGAAAACGCTTCCCTTTACGATGGAAGCCGGCATCTGGTATCGCATGAAGATGCAAGTCTCGAACGAAGGCGACCTCGCCGTCGTGCGCGGCAAAGTCTGGAAAAAAGAGGAGGCCGAACCCGCCGAATGGAACATCGTCGCTGAAGACACCGTTCCGAATCGCGACGGCAGCCCCGGTTTCTTCGGCAAATCGACGAACGCCGAAGTCTATTTCGACAACGTCTTGGTCAAGTCCAACGACGCGTCGTAACCGACGCCGCACCTGACCCGCTTCTCCCCCAAACAAACGCCTACCCTGAAGTTTTTCGGAGCTGCTATGCAAACCCAACCATTCTTGTCGACGGTCGCCATGTGTTGCGCGGCGCTCGCCGGCGCGATCGGCGCCACCCTATTGCCGGAAGGCCGCGCTGACGCGGAACCGGTCGCCGCAGTCGCCCAGCCTAAGTCGTCGGAAAAAAAAGAACCCACGAAAGATTGGCCGATGTGGGGCGGCAACTCGCTGCGCAACAACGTGCCGGTCGCTTCGGGCATTCCTACCGATTGGGACATCGGTCGCTTTGACCGTAAAACCGGAGAATGGGACGCGTCGAAGGCCGAAAATATCAAATGGGTCGCCAAGCTCGGCAGCCAGTCTTACGGCAATCCGGTGGTCGCCTCGAGCAAGGTTTTCGTCGGCACCAACAACAGCAGCGGGCTGCTTTCGCGGTATCCGTCCGACGTCGATCTCGGCGTTTTGGTCTGTTACGACGAGCAAACCGGCGACTTCCTTTGGCAGCACTCCAGCGAAAAACTCTCGACCGGTCGCGTTCATGACTGGCCCTTGCAAGGCATCTGCAGCGCTCCCTACGTCGAAGGGAACCGACTTTGGTTCGTTACCAGCCGCGGCGAAGTTCGCTGTTTGGACGTCGAAGGATTCTACGACGGCGAGAACGACGGCCCTTACGTCGACGAAGAGTTTACGGACAAAAGCGAAGCCGACGTCATCTGGGTCTATAACATGATGACCGAACTCGGCGTTTCGCAGCACAACATGTGCTCGTGCTCGATCACCGCGATGGGCGACCTGTTGTTC
The DNA here is from genome assembly GCA_044439945.1 of Blastopirellula sp. JB062. Lineage (GTDB taxonomy): Bacteria > Planctomycetota > Planctomycetia > Pirellulales > Pirellulaceae > Blastopirellula. The sequence continues at coordinate 413 of JBITAD010000273.1, read as the reverse complement.
GTCAACACTTCCAACGGGGTCGACGAATCGCACATCGTCCTTCCCTCGCCTGAAGCGCCCAGCTTTATTGCGATGGACAAGAACACCGGCGAAGTCTATTGGACCGATCGCTCGCCCGGCGAAAACATTTTGCATGGTCAGTGGTCGAGCCCCACGGTGGCCGTATTGGGCGGCGTACCGCAAGTGCTGTTCGCCGGCGGCGACGGCTGGGTTTATTCGTTCAAAGCCGACAAAGGCAAAGACGGCAAGCCTGAACTGCTCTGGAAATTTGACGGTAACCCGAAAGAATCGAAATGGGTAATCGGCGGACGCGGCACTCGCAATAACATCATCGCTACCCCGGTCGTCTATGACGACAAAGTTTACGTCGCCGTCGGACAAGACCCCGAACATGGCGAAGGCGAAGGACACCT
>JBITAD010000272.1:0-3274 GCA_044439945.1 Blastopirellula sp. JB062 | reverse complement strand
CGAATGGTTAGGGAAAGAATTCGTCGCCTCCGGGTACGACCTGAAACAGTTAACGCGTCTTATCATGACGTCGCAGCTTTATCAGCGCGAAGCGATCGGTACGAACTTGGACGCGTCGCCCGAGAATCGCCTCTTTGTTGCGCCCGATCGCCGGCGTTTGACGGCGGAGCAGATCGTCGATTCGCTCTATGAAGCGACCGGCGTTGAAATGGACGTCGAAGCGATGACGCTTGATCCCGACGGTCGCGCCGCCGCGCGAGCGCGCAACAGCTATGGCGATCCGCATCGCAGTTGGATGTTCGTCAGTCTCTCGAACGAACGGGATCGGCCCAGCTTGACCTTGCCGCGCGCCGCGATTGTGGCCGAAATGCTGACCGCCTTCGGCTGGACCGCGGATCGTCAAGCTCCGAAGACCGACCGAGAGAATGCGGCCAACGTCTTGCAGCCGGCCGTGATGGCTAACAGCACGTTAAGCGTTTCGTTGACCAAAGCGGCGCATCAAAGCGTTTTGGCCGAGCTCGCCGTTGAAGCGAAATCGCCTGAGTCGTTGTTGGAATCGCTATTTTTGCGATTCGTCAGCCGCCCTCCGACCTCAAGCGAGCGAGAGGTCTTTTTAGAAATGTTACGCGACGGTTTTGAAGAGCGGCTTGTGCCGGAGGATCGGATTGCGTTACCGGAAGCGCCTGAGCGACTTCCTCAAGTCACCTGGTGGAATCATGTGCGAAATGAAGCGAATACCTACCAGCAGGAGCGTGCCCGACGGGTCAGACAAGGTCCGCCAGCCGATCCGCGTCTGGAAACCGAATGGCGACAAAGGTACGAGGACGTCGTCTGGAGCATCGCCAACTTGCGCGAGTTCGTTTGGACCCCATAACGAAGAACATGCAGCGTCAGCGATACGCGAACGATACGAATTTAAAGAGATCAATATTATGAATAAGCAGGTTGTTTCTTCAGTGGATCGTCGTCAATTTCTGACAGCCGGCGTCGCCGCCGCAGGGATGGCGGGTTTGCCGAATTGGGCGACGGCGGCGGAAACGCCCCGGTTGCAAGGCGCCGCCGAACATGTGATTTCGATTTGGCTCGGAGGCGGCATGAGTCAGGTCGATACGTTTGATCCGAAGCGGAAAGGAAACCCGGACAAGAAAAGGGCAGGCTCGTATTACGACCCGATTCCGACCGCGGTCGAGGGCGTTTCGGTCTGCGAGCATTTGCCGAAATCGGCCGCAATCATGGATCGCATCACGGCGGTGCGTACCGTTCATCATTCGGTGATCGACGAGCATGCGGCGGCGACTAACTGGATGCATGTCGGACGCCCCGTCAGCGGCACCGTGGTTTATCCTTCGCTCGGTTCGATCGTTTCGCATGAGCGGGGCGCGCTGTCCGATTCGGCGCCGGCTTACGTGCTGATCGGATATCCGAATAACTCGCGGGGGCCTGGCTTTCTGGGCGCTCAGCATAGTTATCTTTATTTGACCGAAACGGGACGCGGTCCGGCTGGACTGTCTCGGCATCTTACGATTTCGGCGAACCGACAAAAGCGGCGCGAAGCTTTGTTGACGCAAGTGCGCGGGGTACAGCGGCAAACGGCCGAAAAGCTCTTGCAAGATTATGATGCCGCCGCGGATCTCAGTCTGCGGCTGAGCGGGCCGGAGTTCATGCGCAGCTTTCAGCTAGATAGCGAGCCTGCCGCGCTTCGCGAGAGTTACGGCGGAGAGTTTGGGCAGCGTTGTCTGCTCTCGCGACGTCTTGTGGAGCGCGGGGTCCGCTTTATCGAGGTTTCGCACAATCTCAATTTTTTGAACGGGGCCGGCTGGGACGTGCATAACCGCGGCATCTTGGATCAGCACAAATTGATTCACGAGTTGGACGACGCTCTCTCAACGCTGATTCTCGATCTTGAAAATCGTCAATTGCTCGACAAGACGCTGGTGGTGGTAACGACCGAGTTTGGACGGCCCCCGCAATTTGACGGGGGAGGCGGTCGCGGGCATCAAAGTTCGACCTTCAGTTGCGTTTTGGCGGGGGGCGGTCTGAAGCATTTAGGCGCTTACGGTCAGACCGACGAACTCTCGCAAAAGATCGTTACCGATCCGGTTTCGGTTCCTGATTTTTTCGCCACCATTCACGCCGCCCTCGGCATTGATTACGCCAAGTCGCTGTATGACGGCGATCGGCCGGTGCCGATTACCGACCGGGGGCGTCCGATCGCCGCGTTGTTTGGATAAAACGCGCATGTGACAACAGGGGTTGTCGATTCGTTCGCACGAATAAATGGGAAATATGCCTGTGACTATGCGTCGCCTATCGCCTGAATCGCCGCGCTTTCAAGGGATCTATCCGCCGATCGTTACCCCGCTCACGCAAGAGGGACGACTCGACGAAACAGGCTGCCGGCGCTTGCTCGAACATCTGATCGACGGCGGGGTAGACGGAATTTTTTTACTCGGCTCATCGGGCGAGATCGCCAGCTTAAGCCACATGCTGCGCGCCGAATTGGTTCGCCTGACCTGTCAGATCGTCGATCGGCGCGTTCCGGTGTTGGTCGGCGTCACCGACAACTCCGTCGTCGAGACCAACCGACTGGTCAAAGCGGCCGCCGAAGCCGGTGCGGACGGCGTCGTTTTAACGACTCCGTTTTATTTCACCGTCAGTCAGGCCGAATTGATTGCGTATGTCAAAGCGGTCCTGCAAGAGACCGATTTGCCGCTGCTGCTCTACAACATGCCGGCGATGACCAAAGTTTGGTACGAAATCGATACGGTCGCCGAATTGGCGCAGATCGATCAGATTGTCGGAATCAAAGATAGCAGCCAAGACATGGCCTATTATCGCGATCTGACAAGTTTGAAATCGATTCGGCCTGACTGGTCATTTTTTATCGGGCACGAAGCGCTGTTGGCGGAATCGTTGCATGCTGGCGGAACCGGCGGCGTCAATTTGGGCACGAATTTGTTTCCTCGGTTGTTCGCCAATTTGATGCGAGCCTATCGAAACCAAGACGAAATGCTGGTGAAAGAGTGCCAAGGGAAGATCGATCGTCTGGAATCGCTGTATCGCATTGCAGACCGATCTTTGCCGTTGCTGCCGTTGGTTGCCGTTACCAAGGCCGCGCTTTCGATCCTGGGCATTTGCGAAGATCATCTGGCCGCACCGCATCAGCGTTGTACTGACGAGCAACGAAGCGAAGCGACCATCGCGCTAGAGCGACTGAGCGCGGACCTGGCGTTTGTCTAAATTTTTCAAAAAGATAGGAAGAGCACACGTCTGA
>JBITAD010000271.1:0-3277 GCA_044439945.1 Blastopirellula sp. JB062 | reverse complement strand
GCCAGATTCCAGTAGCAATGGTTCGTTAGATTGAGTACCGTCGGCGCGTTCGTCACTGCGGCATATTCCATAATCAGGCGGTTGTCGTTAGTCAGCAAATATTTGACGGTGACCGAAAGATCGCCTGGATAACCTTCTTCGCCGGCAGGGCTGGTCCGCGTAAAAGCGATGCCGATGCGGTCTTCTTCCGTGATCTTTTCGGCGTCCCAGACGTAGCGATTAAAACCTTTTGCGCCGCCGTGTAACGTATTCTCGCCGTTGTTTTGCGACAGACGATGCTCTTTGCCGTCGAGCGTGAACTTTCCTTGGGCGATTCGATTTGCGTAGCGACCGACGGTAGCGCCGAAATAGGGATGTTCGCCTTCGTATCGCGCGACGCTGTCAAAGCCGACCGTGACGTTGGCCAGAGTCCCGTTTTTGTCAGGACATTTCAGCGAAACGATCGTCGCGCCGTAGTCGATCAATTCCATCTCAAGATCGCCGTTTGCGACCGTGTAGAGGGTAACCGGCTTGCCGTCAGCGGTTTGACCGAACGTCGTGTGGGTTTCCAATCTGGGCGACATGGGGTTGTGACTCTTTGCGGATTTCGTCGACTCGTCGGCGAGGATCAACTGCGTCCCCAGCAGGCTCGCGGCCAACGTCAAGACGGACCAGCATCTCATATTTTGGTACATTTCTCGACTCCCCAGGGCAGCTTTTTGACAGGCCGAAATGGCTGGTTGTACAGATAGAACGCAATTTGAAAGCTCGGCGCATTATGTCGACGCTTGTGGGGCGAGTCTAGTTTCGTTCTTCCTTTCATCGCAAACCAAGCCAAGTTTTTACGCGTAAACTGGGATAGAGCGACAAATTTCTCAATCCGACCCTTTTTTCTCAGAAATACCGCAAGACGTAGAGCCCGGCGGTAACTATCTGGGCGAACAGAGAGACGCAACCTTGTCCAGCAGCGCAGATGATCGCATGAAGCCCGACTGGCCAGCCATTATTGCGGAACATGAGCAATGGCTGCGCGCAGTGTTGTACGCCCGATTACGGAATCGAGACGATGTGGAAGATGCGTATCAAGAAACGCTCGCTGCGGCGATATCAGGCGTCGACAAGTTGCGTAATCGTGATCGGGTCGGACCGTGGCTGTATCAGATTGCGATTCGTCAAGCGTTGTTACTGCGTCGAAAGCAGGGGCGACGGCAACGTAAGATCGAGCAATTTGCTCAGCAGGCCGGAGCGCCGGTCGAGCGGGACCCGCTCGGCTGGCTTCTGGCGAGCGAACGACAAAAACAAGTAAGAGACGCGTTGGCTGAACTGCCGCAACGCGACGCCGAAATTTTGCTGCTGAAGTATATGGAAGATTGGAGTTATCAGCAGATCGCCGATCGGATTGGGGCCAGCCATAGCGCCGTCGAAGCGCGTTTGCACCGAGCTCGCGGGCGACTGCGTGATAAGTTACGAGCTAAAAACGTCGCAGGAGCGACTCGCCAATGAACGAAAACGAACGAATCGAATTGCAGCGTCAGATTGACTTGCTGGTCGACGGCGAATTGTCGGAAGACGAGCAGCGCGAGCTATTGACGCAATTAGAGCGGAGCGAAGCGTGGCGCGATTGTGCGCTGACCTTTGTCGAAAATCAAATTTGGCGGCGAGCCGTACCGCTTTCGGTTGATCCCACCCCCGTGGCGACTCCCCGCGCCACTACGACTCCCGCCGCGGCGCCGATCCTCCACGGCGCCCGCGGCTGGGACGGTCGTCTGGGGCAATTCGCGGCGCTCGCCGCATCGGTCATGATCGCTTTTATCGCGGGGCAAATGTTAGCGCCTTGGATGGGCGGCGAAGCGCCGAACGCAGTTCCGCTAGCGGTCAACAAGGCTCCGAATTTTTCTACAAATTCCGAAAATTTGCCGCAAGAGAACGGTCTGTTCGTCAACTATCGTAACGGCGGCAACATTGATCGCGTGCCGATCGCGATCGACGAAAGCAAGCCGTTCGATCCTGCGGCGCCTTTTCCGACCTCGTTCGGAATGAGCGCAGAAGAGTTGCAGAAGCTGAGCGATTCCGGCCGGACGTATCAGCAGAAGCGACGCTGGCTGCCGGTGACCTTGAAAGATGGTCGTCAGGCGGTCGTGCCGGTGCAAGAAGTCGTCGTCGAGCCGACGCCGAAGCACTATTACCCATAAGCAGGGGCGAACCCCGCCGATTTTGTACGGAACGAACTGAAACGTATCACGGAGTTTTACGCGATGAAATCGAACTGGTATTCCCAGGGGTTGATGTGGGCCGCAATGGCGGCGACCTTGGGCGGCGGCGCCTGGGCGTCCGCTCAAGAGAAAGACGCCGACGTCGAGACTGCGAAGCCTAAAGTTGTCGAAGCGAAACCGGTCGACGAAGCGAAGCCGGCGCCAGAGAAAGCGGTCGAAGGCCGATATTGGATCGGCGCCAAAATGACGGCCGAAATGCCGCCGCTATTGCTGCGTCACCTACCGCAGTTAGCCGAGAAAGGGGTCTTCGTCGAAGACGTATTTCAAGGAAGTCCGGCAGCCGACGCAGGCCTAGAAGCGCAAGACGTGTTGCTTGAATTGAACGGCCAGCCGATGGTCGACGCTCGGAAGCTGGTCGAAGCGGTTCGGCAAGGCGAAGGAGAGACGTTGAAATTGGTCGTGCTGCAGAAGGGGAAAGAACGCTCGCTTGAAGTGACTCCGCGTAAAATGACCCCTGCCGATCTCGCCGAGTTGCAAAAGGCGCAACTGATGCAGCGAATGCCGCAAGGGCAGTTGAACGATGCGATGCGGATGCGATTCTTCGGGCCTGGCCAAGTTATGCCGCATGCCAAGCGATTGCCTGACGAAATGACGACTGGTCAGAACGTCAAGATTCAGATCGAGCATCGCGGAAACGAACCGGCGAAACTGCATATCGAAAAGGATGGGGATTCGTACGACATCACGGCTGATCAAATTGATCAGTTGCCTGACGACGTTCGCCCGCTCGTTGAGCAGGCGCTCGGCGGCAATCCCTTGGGCCGACATGGCGTTATGGATATCGAATCGTTAATGCCCCACGGGCTGCCAGGGCAACTGCCAGATGGAATGATGCGACAGCAGTTGCAAGAGATTCAGAAAATGCTGGAAGAAATGAAGGCTCAGATGCGAGGCGAGCCGCAACGGCAACAAGCGGAAGAAGACCGCGCGATTTAAGAAGGAAACCTGTTTCTCGCCAGGTAGAAGAGGGATGAGGGCGGCGTGCGCGGCAAGGCGCACGTCGCTTTTTTTATGTGCGGCTTTCC
>JBITAD010000270.1:0-3280 GCA_044439945.1 Blastopirellula sp. JB062 | reverse complement strand
CGATGACCTGGCCGCGCAGCTCGAGGGGTGTGCCGCACACGGAGCCCTCGCCCTCGGCCAGGGGATCGCAGGTGAGCCCCTCGGCGCACACGCGCCCATCCTCCTCGTTTTCTGCCTCTGGATCGCAGGCCTCACCGGCCGCGGCCGTGTCGGCGAACGCATTTTTCGCATGCTCTTTCCAAGACGGCTGCGTATAAAACGCGAGCGGGATATCTCCTGACTTTTGTTCCAGCTTTTCAAGTTTGCCGGCGACTAAACAGATCAAATAGTTGACATGCGGCTGGTCTTGCAGCCAATGGACGACGCGCAACCCGGTTGGCTCGTCGATTTGATCGCGGATTAAACGGCCGTTTGAGACGACGGTCATCGACGGCGGAACCCGGCAGATCACTTCCGAGGTCGAACGTTCGTTCGGGTAGTCGAAGCAGGGAAACCATTGACGGGCGAAGTGCGACTCGCCTTGCGTCCAGCAATGAACGTCGTCGGCCGGATAGCCCATCTCCGGCGTTCGAAAGTAAAAGCCGCCGGTCGGCTGGCTGCGGTGCACGATTTCGACGAAGGCTTCTTGCCCCGTAGGAATCGGCTCGGCAAAGGCGATCGTCAAATCTTTGGGCGTAGAGGCGAAGTCGGAGATGGCCGCGGAACCGCTGACCCGATCAATCGTAATGTCGATCGCATCCAGCTTCAGAACGCGGAGCGGCTCGCGCAGCGGAACGAACTTGATCGTCGTGACGCAGGCGACGGTCCGCTGCGAAAAGTTGGGCGTGACGTCGAGCTTGATATGAAGCACGTCGACATGGCGAATCGGCGCGTAGCGCCGTCCCTCTCCTTCCAAGTCGATGCCAAACGCAGATTGGGCCTTGTGCGAGTCGCCGCAATAGCGGCAGACGCGGTACTCCTCGGCGGCGACGCTCAGGGAGAGAAAGCAACCCATCATCGCGAAGCAGGCGAACGCGCCGGCGGCAAATCGGCGAAGCGACATGAAAGCCCTCATTCAACAAATAAAACGGCGAGAGTTTCTGCCTATTGTAATCCAACGCAGAAGACGAACGACGGGCGATACTGGAGCGTACGAGAACGTCAGTTCGGATTGGTCATTGCGGGGGCGGAGGAGGGCAGGGGGCGGACGTCGATGATCACGCCTTTAAAGGCGGGAGTTTTCGACTTGGGATCGGCGCGTCGAGCGACCAGCACGTTCGCTTCGGGGTAATACATCAGTGCATTGCCGGGGCGAATGTCTTCGTACTGGCGAACCCGAAAACCGCGAATCGTGCCGACGTCTGACGTGATCTCGACCGGTTGGTCATTTTCTATGCCAAGTTGTCGACAGTCTTCGGGATGAATCAAGATAACGTCGCGCCGATCAATCCCGCGATAAATGTCTTGCTCTTCGTAAACGACCGTGTTGAACTGACCCTCGCTGCGCACCGTCATCAGCCGCAATTGATTCGCCGTTCCCTTCAGCGGCGGGATCTCATGCGCGAAGAGTTGAACCTTGCCGGTCGGAGTCGGAAACTGCGGCGTATGAAACGTGCGCCCCGAGATCTGGAATTCATGTTTGGTTTCGTCGATCTTCTCGATTTGCTCGAAACCAGGCACTACTTTGGCGATGGCGTCTCGAATTTTGCCGGTATCTTGCATCGATCGCCAATCGATCGGTCCGCCGTCGCCTAGCACGTCGGCAGCCAGTCGCGCGATCACTTCGACTTCGCTGAGCGGGCCTTGCAAACGGGGGGGGCCTCCGTCGGAAAGACGAACGTAATTAAACATCGACTCTTGCGTGGTGGGTTGCGGTTCTTCGTCGCGAGCTAATACCGGCAAGATGAGCGTTTCTTTCGCCAGACCGTTGGCGTGCCCGGTGTTGAGCGTGGTGCTGAGAAAGACCAGCATGTCGAGTTGTTCGAGCGCGTCGTTTGCGAACTTTTGTTCAGGATTTGATCCGTACAGATTGCCGCCCAAACAAAAACCGAGTTTTAATTCGCCGCGGTGCGCCGCTTCCATGCAAGCGAGCGTATCGAGCCCAAGCGTCGTCGGCAGTTGAACGCCGAAGTTCGATTCCAGGCGTTCGAATATGGCCTGTTTCAGTTGCGGGGTAACGCCGACAGAACCGATTCCTTGCACATTCGAATGGCCGCGGATCGGCATCAGGCCGGCGTGCTGGCGCCCGATCATGCCGCGCATCGCCGCCAAGGCGGCGATCGACTGCACGTTGTCGACGCCGTGCGCATGATGCGTAATGCCCATCGTCCAACTAAAGACTACATTCTTGGCCTTGGCGTATCGTTGAGCGATGTCGTTGATTTGCTCGCGGCTGACGCCTGACTTGTCGATGATCTCTTCCCAAGCGAGGTCGCGCAGGTGACGTAGCCATTGTTCGCTATCGTCGCAATGTTCGGCCAAAAAGGAATGGTCGATCGCGCCTAGTTCGTCGACCTGCTTGGCGATGCCCTTAAGCAAGGCCAAGTCGCCGCCGATATGCGGCTGGACGTAAAGCGTGGCGATCTTCGTACCGAACAATAGGCTGATCGGATCGCTGGGGACGCGAAAGTTCACCAGGCCGGTTTCGATCACTGGGTTGATCACGATCACCTCGCCGCCGCGACGGCGGATATGCTTGATCGTCGACATCAAACGGGGGTGATTACTGGCCGGGTTGCCGCCGATCAAGAAGAGAAGATCGGCATGTTCGACATCTTCCAAGACGAGGGTTGCGGTTCCGCTGCCGATGGTCGACGCAAGCCCGACCCCGCTCGCTTGATGACAGTAGTAGCTGCAGTTGTTGACGTTGTTGGTGCCATAAATGCGGGCGAACAACTGCAACAAAAAGCCGGCTTCGTTCGAGCTGCGTCCGCTGAAATACCAAAACGTTTCGTCGGCGGTCAAGCTTTTCAGCTTGTCGGCGATCCGCTGAAACGCTTCTTCCCAAGGGATGGGACGGTAGTGATCTTTGCCGCGCTCGTAAAGCATCGGCTGCACCAAGCGGCCGCTATGCTCCATCTGATAGGGCGTAAACTTTGATAGCTGCGCGACTCCGTAGGTTTGCCAGAACTCGGGCTTGATCGCGCCTTGCATGTCGGCGGCCATGGCTTGCAGCGACTTTTTGCAAACTTCAGGAAAGCTGCCCGCCTCGTTCACCATGCCGCCCTTTTGGCCTCCCATGCCCAGGGCGCACGTTTTGCAAGCGTTTTTGGTACGCATCGCTTTCCACAGTTTCCAAATTCCGCCCGCTTGACGTCCTTTGGTAAAGGTGTATTTGATCGCTTGCCAGCCGCCGCCGCTA
>JBITAD010000269.1:0-3283 GCA_044439945.1 Blastopirellula sp. JB062 | reverse complement strand
ATCTCAGGCTTGAATTGGAGCGCGGTTTCGTAACATTCGAGCGCATCGGCGAACTCTCGCAGCGCTCGCAAACAATTGCCTCGATTCGCCCAAGCGTCGACATCGTTTGGCGCCAAGCGAATCGCCTTGTCATAACAAGCGATCGCCTCTTCGGCGCGGCCGAGCCGATCAAGCACGACGCCTTGATTGATCCAGGCGTCGGCGTTTTCAGGCTCGAGTTCGATTACCGACTCAAAGCATTCCAGCGCGCGCTCCGGCTCGTCGAGATCGCGAAAACAATTGCCTAAATTAAATAAGATCAACCCGGCGTAACCGGGCGCGTGTTGCAGCGCTTGCAGATAACATTGGGCGGCGTCGCGAACGCGGCCTGACTCGCTGATGACGCAACCTTTGACGAACCAAGCTTGCCCATGCTGCGGATCGAGACCCAGCGCATGCTCAAAACGCTCGAGCGCCTCATCTCGCCGCCCTTGCTCAAGAAGTTCCAGGCCTGCGTCAACCGCCTGCTGAGCATCCATAACGTCATACTTTCGCAAGATTGTAGAACGCTCTGAAGATAGCAGGCGAAGAAAGAGAGAGCAAACTATCAGCAGGCGATTCAATTCAATTGCGGAATGACACCTTGCAGAAACCGAGCCAGGCGATCGCTCGCTTTCATCGCCGTTTCGCGCAAGCGCCACATGCCTTGAACGCTAGAGGGGCGATTGACGATGGCGGCCGCCGCCGCGCCGATCATTCTGGCCGTGTCGGTTTGCTGAACGAGCCGCTCTAAATTTTTGGGCAACTCGTCATCGACGGCGTCGGTCACCACGCGAACCGACATCAGCTTTATTTGCCGCCGTGCGCAGGCGTCGGCCGTCGCGTAGGTTTCCATATCGACGGCGATCGCCGCATGCGTTTCGCCCAGCTGACGTTTTTCGGCCGGGGTACGGATGATCTTATCGACCGTGAGAAGACGCCCAACGTGCAGCCCTGGCTGACTGGCGACTTGCTCGGCCGTGAGCGAAAGCGGGATGGTGATCTCTTGCTGATCGCCGCGCACGACCGAATCGGCCATGACGATATGCCCTTTTTTCGCCTGCTCGGCCAGACCGCCTGCAAATCCGCAAGAGAGGATCCACTTCGGCTGTCGCAAAGCGACGTATCGCTCGGTCGCTCGGCGGGCCGGCTCGCCCCCGACCCCGGTTTCGACCAGCGCGACGGGGCGCTCGTTGAGCAGCCCGACATGCTCGACCAGTCCTTTGTGCCGGATTGTGTGCGGGTTGTCGAGCAGGTCGTAGAGCCCGCCCGATTCGATCCCCAGGGCGAAGAAACAGGCGACGTCGATCGTCGGCAAGTCAGTGGGGGTCTGTTGCGGGTCGAGGCCGGCTTGTAATTTCTCTTGAAGCAGATCGCGTCCCTGGTTTTGAATCCAATTGCCGACAAGCCACCGCAACAGCATAAAATTCTCGTACGCTCAGGTCGAAGTAAAGGTGAAAGAGGCAAACCGCAACCGGGCGAACCTGTTGCGAAACGCTCGCTCTAGCTAAAATAACCGGTTTCGCGGTTGCGACCTATCGTAAACTGGGCAGACGATGACCGAAATCATCTATCACTACGACGTCTTGATTATCGGCGCCGGCCATGCCGGAACCGAAGCGGCGTTGGCGGCGGCGCGTATCGGCGCCAAAACGGCGCTGCTGACGACCAACTTGGATACCGTCGCTCAGATGAGTTGCAACCCGGCGATCGGCGGGGTGGCCAAAGGCCAAATCGTTCGCGAAGTCGACGCCTTGGGGGGCGTGATGGGGCAAGCGATCGACGAGACCGGCATTCAGTTTCGGCTGCTTAATCGTCGCAAAGGCCCGGCGATGCACGGGCCGCGAGCGCAGGCCGACAAAAAAGCGTATCAAAACTTGGTCAAGTTGCTGGTCGAAGATCAGCCGAATCTCTCGCTGCGACAAGAAATAGTCGCCGATTTGCTGACCGAAGAAACGGAGAACGGCCAGGCGATTTGCGGCGTCCTGGTTCAAGGAGGGGTCATTTATCGAGCCCCGCGGGTCGTGCTGACGACCGGCACTTTTTTGTCGGCGATCATGCATACGGGCGAGGCGAAAACGCCGGGCGGTCGCGGCGGCGAAGGAACTTCGTCCGGCATTAGCCAAGCGCTGAAGCGGCTTAACTTTCGGGTCGAACGTTTTAAGACCGGCACGCCGGCGCGGCTAAACGCCAACACGATCGACTACGCCTCCGTCGAAGAGCAGCCGGGCGACGACGATCCGCAACCGTTCTCGTATTTGACCGATCAATTGTCGCTGACGCAGATGCCGTGTCATATTACGCACACCAATGAAGCGGTGCACGAACTGATACGAGCCAACTTGCACCGCGCGCCGATGTACTCAGGACAAATCCAAGGCAGCGGGCCGCGCTATTGCCCTTCGATCGAAGACAAAGTAGTTCGCTTTCGCGATAAGACGCAACATCAGCTTTTTCTCGAACCGGAAGGACGGCAAACGCGCGAGGTCTACGTCAACGGCATTTCGACCAGTCTGCCGCGCGACGTGCAAGACGCCATGCTCAAGCAAATTCCTGGATTGGAAAAAGCGGAGATCATGCGCTACGGCTACGCGGTCGAGTACGACTTTTGCTCGCCCGACCAACTGCGGCCGACGTTAGAGACGAAAGACGTGGCGGGGCTCTATTTCGCCGGGCAAATCAACGGCACCACCGGCTACGAAGAAGCGGCCGCCCAGGGATTGATCGCCGGTGCGAACGCCGCGCTGGCCGCCGCCGGCAAGCCGCCGCTGATCCTTTCGCGCGATCAAGCCTATATCGGCGTGCTAATCGACGACCTGGTGACATGCGGGGTCGACGAACCGTATCGGATGTTTACAAGCCGAGCCGAATTTCGCTTGATGCTGCGGCAAGACAACGCCGATCGCCGTCTGACTCCGCAAGCCAACGCGTGCGGCCTGATCTCGCCCGAGCGCTGGCAACGGCTGGAACGCAAAGAGGCGGACATCGCGGCGGCTCGCAAATTGCTCGACAAAGGGCGGCTTGAAGGAACTTCGCTTGAAAAGTATCTGAAACGCCCCGAAGCGACTTGGGACATGATGGTCGCCGCCGAAGGAGAACTTGCCCAGTTTAGCGCCGAGGTGGCTCAACAAGTCGCCTACGACGTTAAATATGCCGGATACGTGGTGCGTCAGCAAACCGAGGTCGCGCGGCAGAAACGCTTAGCCGACAAACGAATTCCAGATTCGTTCGACTATGCCGGTCTATCGCAAATGCGTGCCGAAGC
>JBITAD010000268.1:0-3291 GCA_044439945.1 Blastopirellula sp. JB062 | reverse complement strand
TATTGGGGCGGGGAATGCCGTAGGTTTCCGACAGACGTAGCGCGGCGAGCGGAATCAAATCGGATTTCGCCGTGCCATGCAGCGAGAGCAAATCTTCCCAAGCGCGCCGCGACTCGACTTGATTGCCGGCTTGTAGAAACGCTTCTCCTAATTCGTAACGTGCAGGCAGCAATAATTGGTCGTCTTCATTTTGCTTAATGAAGGCTTGATATCGTTGAATCGCTTGTCCGACATCTTTCATGCGTTTAAAGCAGCGAGCAATTTGTAGTTCGATGCGCGTTTTCGTTTCGCGCTGCGGACCAATTTCGGCCGCTTTTTGGTAAAACGCCAGCGCGCGAGGATAATCGGGCTGCTTGCCTGCCCCTTTCGGCGCGAAAAAGGCGTCAGCGAATTCGAGATAGATTGCAGCGATCTCTTCCTTGCGCTCTAGCGAAATCAGATATTGGGCTTCGGCCTGATAGGCGAGTTCAGCTGCGCGATAATCTCCGGCACGCGCGTAGGCGACGCCGATCGCAAAGCGAGCTTTGCGCGTCCAATCGCTATCGGGGTAGCGTTTGGTCAATTCGGTCAACACGGCGACCGATTCCTTGTACTGCTTGGCGAAGAAGTGGGCGCGACCCTTTAGGTAGGTTAGATAAGCCGCGTCTCCCTGCTTCTCGGCGATCGCTTTATCGATGGCTGCAATTGCGCGTGGATAATCGCGATCTTGCATCGCTTCGCGGACCGATTTGGGTACGGACAACAGGCTCGCTTGTTCGAGTTGACCCGTTTCCGCTTCGGCAGGCGCCAGATCTTCTGCCGACAGCAGCAAGGGTAGCGACAATGGCAGCCAACAAAAAGTGACAGCAATGAGAAGGGGGCGGTTTCGCATGATGAGCTTCCTGATACGCAGTGCGCAAAGCGGTCGAAGCGGAGCAACAGGACCGGAATAAGCGGTACTCCATAAAGACGAGCCAAACCGAACGACCGTTTTTGAATCTAGCCGAAATCTTCTTTTTTACCCAGCAAATCGTCCAGATTGGCCGGCGATTTGATCTGCGGCCTAACTGTACTGCTGCGTACGACTTACGACGCCATAACGAATCTCACGAATTCGTCTGGCCAAGTGAGGGGGAAGCATTTATGATCGGCGCCCCTGTTTGCTCCCCTGGGAGAGGTCAAGCGAGGTCGCGGTGAAGGAGAATCGAGTCATGGATCGACGTTTCGTGCTGTGCGGCGCTGCTGGCAATTGGCTGCTTGCCCTGATTGTATTGACGGTCGGCTGTTCTAATCGCACCGACGATCGTGAACCAGCGGCACAATCGCCCGACGCTGCGCCGGTCGAAACGGCCCCAGCTCAGACGAATTTGGCTGCGGAGCCGTCGCCGCAGGTTAGGCCTGCTGAAACGGAACTGCCGCGCGAACGCATCGCCGAACAAGATCAAGGGCCTACCATGATGCAGGCCCCTCAGAGCATGATGCGATCGTCGGCCGTTGAGAGCCCGCGGACAAGAATGATGCATACGCCGCAGCCTTTGACGACTCGGCCACCGGAAATCTCGCAAAGCGGCGTCGACGCCCCGGCCCCAACGGCGATGATGGCCCCGCCGATGATGGCGCCCGAAAGCTTGCCGGATGAGACGCCAGGCTACGAAGTGGTCGAAGTGCTGTACGGAACCGACCGCGAACTGCTTGGGGCGAGCGGAGCATGGCGACATTTTTTTCCGGCAATCGCCGTTGCGCTGGCAGGATTGGCGGCTTTTGGGTTTTTATGGAAACGGCAACTGGCCAAACTGGGCGGCGTGATCGCGATCGCAAGTCTCTGCTTGGGGTTGTTTCTGGCTCGCGACGCAGGGCTTGATTATCAGAAAGAATTGCGTGCCTTGGCCAGCGGCGGCGCGATGTACGGCGGCGAGCGCGGCGCTTTGCAATTTGGTACGTGCCAGATCAGTATTCCGGAAGTGCACGAAGTAGGGCAGCTAGAAAGCCCGTCGGTGTTGCGGTTGGAATTGACGGAGCGCCCTGAAAAACATGTCGTGTTGCTCGAAGTTCTCACGAAAGAAGAAGAGGCCTTCTTTGCCGACTTGCGCGAGAAAGTGGCTCAGTCGCCCAGACGCGAATTGTTGATCTTCGTTCATGGGTATAACGTCTCGTTTGAAGACGCGGCTCGACGCACCGCCCAAATGGCGTACGACTTGAAATTCACCGGCGTGCCCATGTTTTATAGTTGGCCCTCTCAGGCAGACTTGTTCGGGTATGCGACCGATCGCGACAACTCGCTTTGGACCGTCTCGCATTTGAAGGAATTCTTGCTGAAGGTCGCGCATCAAAGCGACGCTCAATCGATCAATTTGATTGCCCATAGCATGGGAAATCGGGCGATGGGCACGGCTCTGCAGGAGATTGCCGCTGAAATGAAGGAAGAGACGAAGCTCTTCAATCAAGTGGTTTTGGCGGCGCCAGACGTCGATGCGACCGTGTTTCGCGACGAGATCGCGCCGCAAATCGTCCGCTCCTCGAATCAAGTCACGCTTTATGCGTCGGCCAACGATTTGGCGCTGCTCGCCTCAAAAAATGTGAACGGCTATCCTCGCGCCGGCGACGTGCGACCTGAGATCGTGATTGTGCCGGGAGTCGATACCATCGACGTTTCGGCAATTGATACCAGCCTGATCGGGCACGCCTATTATGGCGACAACGATTCGATCATTTGCGACATCTTTACCTTGTTGCATCAACCGACGCCTGCTTCGCAGCGGCTGTGGTTGCAATCGGCTTCGGGACCAGGCGGCATGTACTGGGTATTTAATCCGAACGGAGGCGACGTCGCATCGTCAGGCGCGGCGACCGCGCGGTAGTTTTTCGCGATAGCGACGACAGTCGCATCGTGTCCTCCGAAGGGGGGGCAAGATTTGCCTCATCCTGGAAACAAGCGAACTAGGGCAAAGCTTGCCAGCAGGCAATTTGCCGCTTAGACTCACATCGCCGGAGTCGCTTCGGCGACCCTTCCTCTCTTTCGCATCCAACCTTCTGCCTGCTGGAGATCTTTGTATGAAATCCATATCCCATTTCCTTTTTGCGCTGGTCGTGGCTGTGATCAGCAGTTCGGTAGCGACGGCTGCAAAGCCTGAAGAGGGCGACTGGCTGCAGTGGCGCGGTCCTCATCGAGAAGCGAGAGCGACTTCGACCGGCCTGCTCAAGAATTGGGAAAATCAGCAGCCGAAATTATTGGGCATGGTAGAGGGCTTAGGCGGGGGTTATGCCAGCGTTTCGATTGTCGACGGCATGTTGTACACCACCGGCAACTTTGAC
>JBITAD010000267.1:0-3292 GCA_044439945.1 Blastopirellula sp. JB062 | reverse complement strand
GAAACCGTCTAGCAGGCTCTCAATTGATTAAGAAATCATCGCAGAGGGGGAACGGCTGTCCACCTAAGTCGGCTGTTGAGTTCACTTTGTCTAGATTGGAAAAATCGCTTGCCGGTTCTACGCCGCAAGAAAAACAGCTTATATAACAGACTGAAGCTCGTCATTTAGTGGCGAACTTCTTCGGCAACCGCTGTCAATGTTGGCAATCCGCTGTAGGCTGCTGTATGTTGAAAGAACTTTCGCATCCCTTCATTTTTTCTTTTCCCGCCTTAGGTAGCTCCGCTCATGCTTCGCAATCTTTCGCTATTCCATATCGCCCTGGTCGTACTTTGCTCCGCTAGCTTCGTTTGCGCTCAGCCGCAACCGGAACGCCAACGATTCACCCTTGAAGGCCAGATCGTCGGCTTGCAAGGATCGCTGCTGCAAGTCAAAGGGTCTGATGGCACGCCTTGGCTGCTTAAAGTGGAAGTAAAGCCGGAAGACATGCAACTTTCGGGGACTGCTGAAAAAGGATGGATCGCTCCCGGCATGTTCGTCAGTTTCACCGGCAAATTTGACGGCCGCGGCAACTCGCAAGAACCAGTCGCCGAAGTGACGGTCTTTACGCCGCGCGAAGGAACTCCGCTAGGCGTGACGGAAGAAGCGACGATCGACGGCGGCAGCCTGTTTGGCGCCGATACGGCGAAACCGAAGAAAAAAGGTGCGGACGAAATTTCGACCTATCTGGTTAACGGTCGAGTCGCCGGAGTCGCGCGCGACGGCAAACTGAACGTCGTCGCCGGCGGCACGCGCATTTCCGTTGAACTGGCGGAAAACGCCGTCGTCAAAGTCGAGGTTTCCGACCCTCGCCTCATTCGTCCTGGCGATTCGATCGAAGCGGGCGGCTGGTATTATCAGCGAGGCAAAGGGGTCATCAACGGCAAACTGCTGGTTCAAGCACAACCGTTCAAAGCGCCCGAAGATCCTAAAAAAGCACGAATCCGCGCTCGTGAAGAAGCGGAACGGGCCCGCAAAGCGGACAAGCAAGACGCCCCCGAACCTGCCGCCGATAAAACGCCGCAATAACCTTGCTTGATGCGCAGTTGCCGATTTCAGTTTTTCGCTTCGCGTAAGGCTGCGAAAAGCTCGAAGTGCCGCATCGTCGCCGCGGTCAGGCTGTAATTTTCGGCCACTACGCGGCGAGCCGCCTCGCCCAGTTCGGCCGCTCTCTCCGGCTTTAGCAACACGCGTGAGATTTGCGTTTGCAGCGCCGCTGAATCATCGACCGGAAACAGTAACCCATTTCGTTCGTGGGTAATTAACTGACGATTGCCAGGAATATCAGTCGCCACCGTCGGCAAACCTGCCGCCATCGCTTCGAGCAATGACAAAGACATCCCCTCCTCATGCGACGGCAGGACGAAAAAGTCAGCCGCTTGCAATAAGTCGGAGACGTCGTCAAATACGCCTGGCAAAAATACCCGCTCTTGCAATCCAAGGCGAGCGATCCGCTCGCGAAGTTGCGGCTCGTGCGGTCCTTCGCCGACGCAGACGAGCTTTGCGTTTGGAAAATGACGTACCAACTCGGCCCAAGCGTTCAGCGCCGTCAACAAACCTTTTTTGGGATGCAACCGACCAGTGTAGACGCCCAGCGGCGTATCGTTCTGAAATGCGAACGCCGGCTGAGCGCTTTGCAACGCCATTCGGGCGTCGAACCGTCGCTGCCGATCACGGGGCGGGGGTATCGCGACCCCGTTCGGAATAAAGTGGAGCTTCGCCTCGTCATAGCCGGCGGCACGCAATTCATCGAATATCGCCGCGCTAGGGGCGACGATCGCATCGGCCTGATAACAAACTTCGCGGATGCGAGGGCCAAAGTTCGCGTGCTCTTGCCAATAACAGTCGCCAGTCTCCCCTCCCCCTTCGGCACGCAACACGATCGGAGTCGACGTATTCTTCAGTCGTTCGACCGCCATGTACGCGCTGTGCTTTAGCATCGATACGTAGACCGCGTCCAACTCGTTTTGATGTCGCCGTAGATACTTGCCGAGCGACATCATATAGCGAAGCGTTCCCCAGCCGCGCAGTTGCGGGTTCGGCAATCTTAACACCGGAATCTGACGATGGACGATCCGCTCGGGCCAGGTCTTTTGCCACCGAGCGGATAAAATTCGCACGTCGGCATCCTGTCGTCGCATCTCTTGGGCGAGATTGGCCATGACCATCTCGGCCCCGCCGACCAGCGGCCAAAAACGGCGAGTCACCAACGCTAGGGAGAAGCGGTTCATTGCGGTCCAGCTTCAATTTCTTCAGGATCAAGAGCCGCCACGAAAGGAAGGTTTCGGTAATGATCTTGATAGTCGAGTCCGTAACCGACGACAAACTCGTTCGGAATGTCAAACGCCGAAAAGTCGGGACGATAGTCGACTTCGCAACGCCCGACTTTGGTCAACAAGACCATCGAACGAACCGACGTAGCGCCGCAACCGCGGATTCGACGCGACAATTCGTCAAGCGTGCGCCCGGTATCGAAAATATCGTCTAGCAGAAGCACGTCGCACCCTTCGACCGCCGGCATTAGCTCAAGATTGACGACTAACTCGCCCGACGTCGTCGCTGCGCCGCGATAACTGCGCGCTTGCAGCACGCCGACGCGCAGCGGCATTTCCAACTGCCGAATAAGATCGGCAAGCAAAACGACGCTGCCGGTCAAAACGCCGAGCACGGTTAGCGGTCGATCGTCGTACTGGCGGTTTAGCTGGTTCGCTAACTTGCGTACGCCAGCTTCCAATTGAGACTGGGAGATGAGAGTTCGCACGATGGATTACAATAGCCCGACAGGAGATTCGCTTGGGTCGCAACCGCCGCGACCGGTCGCTATTGTAAGCGAGTCGAGAGAAAACAGTAACGCCCTTGCGGCGCCCTAATGCGAAAGCGACGCCTGTCATGACGACCGACATCGGAAACTGGAGCGAATCGACGATCGCCGGCCATCCTTGCTTTTTGTTTGAGCCGGAAAAAAGAAACCCGCACGGATACGTTTTGATTTACCTGCACGGGGTTCATCTCGGCCGTTTGCAAGACAAAGGCGAATTCATCGCGCAGTTCGAAAAATATGGATTGCCGGTCGTCGCGCCGCTCACGCAGCGCAGTTGGTGGACCGATCGCATCTGCCCAGAGTTTGACCCGCACATTTCGGCGGAGCGGCACCTGCGCGAAAACATATTGTCGTTCATTTCCGAAAAATATCAGGCGAAACCGCCGCGGATCGGATTATTCGGCACAAGCATGGGGGGGCAAGGCGCGTTACGCT
>JBITAD010000266.1:0-3301 GCA_044439945.1 Blastopirellula sp. JB062 | reverse complement strand
TCCGAACGTGTTGGAAGAGGACGACATGAATCTGAGCGTCGAGCTGAACTTTAAAGACATGACCGACTTCGAGCCGACCAACGTCGCTCGCCAAGTGCCGGTCTTGGCCAACTTGCTGGAAATGCGAGATCGTCTGAAGCAACTGCTCAGCAAGATGGAAGGCAACGACGCTTTGTGCGGCTTGCTGGACGATACCCTGAGCGACGACGAAGCTCGCGACTCGATTAGCAAAGACCTGGGCGTCGAAGAAGCTCCGACCGCCTAAGTTCCCGTTCCGCAACGTACGCAACACACGCACATAAGTTACAGGAGATTTCCGATATGGCTGCTGAAAACGAAACCAACGCCGGCGGAGCGGCGACTCTAGAACTGACCTTATTGGATCAGATTCTGGAAAATACGCGTCCGCTTGACGACGCCGAAATGGAATTGAACAAATCGTACATCGAAGAATTCGTACGACAGGCTGCGAAAGACCAAACCAAGGTCTCGAAAGACGCCGCCACCAAAATTAATTTTTGGATCGCCGAACTCGACAAGAAGATCTCGGCTCAATTGAACGAAGTTATGCACCACGAGAAGTTCCAACAGCTCGAAAGCAGCTGGCGCGGACTTCATTACTTGGTTCACGAGTCGGAAACCGGCACGTCGCTCAAGATTCGCGTCATGAACGCGACCAAACACGACTTGCTAAAAGACTTGGAGACCGCGGTCGAATTCGATCAAAGCGCGATTTTCAAGAAGATTTACGAAGAAGAATACGGCCAGCTCGGCGGTCAACCTTACGGGTTGTTGATCGGCGACTACGAGTTCTCGCGTCGTCCGGAAGACATTAACCTGCTGAAGCTAATGTCGAACGTCGCCGCCGCGGCTCACGCGCCGTTGATCTCGGCCGCTTCGCCGTCGCTGTTTAACCTGGACAGCTTCTCGGATCTGCCGAACCCGCGTGATTTGGCCAAGATCTTCGAGGGTGCGACTCACACTTCGTGGCGTTCGTTCCGCGACAGCGAAGATTCGCGTTACGTCGCTTTGACGTTGCCGCACGTCTTGTCACGCTTGCCGTACGGCGAAGAGTTCAAGAAGGTTGAAGAGTTCAATTTTGAAGAAGCGGTTGACGGCAAAGATTACCACAAATATCTGTGGATGAACGCCGCTTGGGCTTATGGCGCTCGCATCACCAACGCCTTCTCGAAGTACGGCTGGTTCGCCAAAGTTCGCGGAGTCGAAGGGGGCGGTAAAGTTGAGAACCTGCCGGTTCACACTTTCCCGACGGATGACGGCGACGTGGCGATGAAGTGCCCGACCGAAATCGCGATCAGCGATCGTCGCGAGTTCGAGCTATCGAACCTTGGATTCTTGCCGTTGTTGCACGCCAAGAATACCGACTACGCCGTCTTCATGGGCGCTCAAAGCGCTCAGAAGCCGAAGGTTTACTTCGATGACGACGCCAACGCCAACGCCGAACTGTCGTCGCGCATCAACTTCCTGTTGTGCGTCTCGCGTTTCGCCCATTACCTGAAGGTCATGGCTCGCGACAAGATCGGCTCGAACCTGGAAGTCGACGAAGCCGAACGTTGGTTGAACAGCTGGATCAGCAACTATGTTTGCGATCCGACCACCGCCGGCGACGAGACCAAAGCGAAGTGCCCGTTGGCCGACGCTCGGGTCGAAGTTCGCGAAGTCAAAGGCAAGCCGGGCTGGTACGAAGCGGTCGCTTGGTTGCGTCCTCACTTCCAGCTCGAAACGCTCGAAGCGTCGATGCGTTTGGTCGCCGAAGTGCCGAAGCAAGGCTAGTTCAAACGAGCGGGCCGCGCCGCGACATGCGGCGCGCCTGCCTATTTTTCGCTTCCTCAATTCATCGCAAATAACTGACATACGGAGCCACAATTATGGCAGTCGATTACTTTTTGAAAATTTCGGACATCGAAGGCGAATCGGGCGACTCGGTACACGCCAAAGAGATCGAAATCTCGGAATTCAATTGGAGCGCTACCCAAACCGGAACGTTCGCCCAAGGCGCCGGCGGCGGCGCCGGCAAGGTTCGCATGAACGATTTCGAGTTCATGACTCGTACGGGCAAAGCTTCGCCGAAACTGATGCTCGCTTGCGCCAAAGGCGATCACATTCCGGAAGTGACCCTCACCTGCCGCAAAGCGGGCGGCGGTCAACAAGAGTTCTACATCATCACGATGAAGGACGTTTTGGTCGCTCATTATCAAACCGCCAGCCGTCGTAACCAAGGTTCGACCGAAGAAGGTCAGGGTTACGATGACGGTCTGCCGCGCGACTTCGTGAAATTGAATTTCGCCAAGATCGAATGCGAATATCGTCCGCAAAAAGACGACGGCAGCTTAGACAATCCGGTCAAAGCCGGTTACGACCTGAAGTCCAACAAGCCTGTCTAAGCGAGTCGGATCGCTTATTGGTTCAATATAGAAAATCAGGCCGTCGCCGTTGCGGACGCCTGATTTTCCCTTTTTCCTCGCTCGCCTTGACCGACGTCCGCTTCTTGACCCGCCGCTGGACGTAAAGCCATATTCCTCCGCTCCCCTTTCGGAGGCACGGATATGCCGAGACAGACGCTCACCCCAGACCTAACGCCGTCGATCTACGATCGATTGGTCGACGCTTGCTTCGAGGTTGAACCCGACAGTCGCTCGCAAAGCGTGCGCGGATTCGTCTTGGGCATTTGCCGCGACTTGGAAGATCTGCTGAATACGTCGGCGACGCGTCCTGAAGACGAAGTCGATGCGCCGACGGTTCGCGATTCCGTCTATTGCTACGGCGTACCCGAATTGACGTTGCACGACGGCGCGACCCGGGCCGACATGCTGGCTTTGGCGGGAGATATCGAACATACGATTCGCCGGTTTGAACCTCGTCTCGACACGGTTCACGTTCATTTAGACGTTACCAAGCAGAGCATGTGGAATCGCATTTCGTTTGCGATCGAAGGAACGTCGAAAGCGCTGCCGAATGCGAAAATTCGCGTTAGCGCATCGCTAAACCCCACCAACCGTCGCATTGAAGTGACGCCGAACGAATCATGAACGAAACGCTATTCCCCTACTACGAACGAGAGCTGCTGCTCGCTCGCGAGCAGTCGCAGAACTTCGCCCGCAAGCATCCCGCCGCCGCCGGGCGTTTGCTGCTGGAAGCGAACCGCAGCCGCGATCCGCACGTCGAACGCCTGATCGAGTCGTTCGCGCTGATCGCCGGACGTATCCAAAAGAAGCTGGACGACGACTTTCCGGAAGTGACCGACGCGCTGCTGGAGGTCCTCTATCCGCACTTCCTGGCG
>JBITAD010000265.1:1692-3304 GCA_044439945.1 Blastopirellula sp. JB062 | reverse complement strand
GGTAAAATTTTTTTAATCCGAGCGCGCTCTGGTTGCGGCGTCAACCTTCGAAGCGAATCGTTAGACGCCCAAGTATTCTTCTAGCGTTTCGCGAATCATTGCAACGTCAGCTTCGGCGTTGGTCCACAATCGATAGTTGATCGCATGCAGGTTGGCGGCGATTGTCAGCCCGTCATAGAGTTCGGCGCCTGCCTGACGCACTGCCAAGCGAAGCGATTCGCGAGGCGAGATATCAAGATCGACAACGGTCAACTCGCTTGGAATCGTCGCCAAATCGAAAAGCAAAGCGTCTTGTTCGCCGCCGGTTTGGATCAAAATGTCGGCGTCAGCCAACGAGAGCGGGCTTTCGGCCAATTGATAGTCGGACTCGATTGCGTATTGGTCGCTTAGTCGCGTTGCGAGCGCTTGCGCCGGCGCTTCGTCGGCGGAAAAGATCGAGATTTTTTGCGGCGCCATGGTCGCCAGCAAAGCGGCTATCGCTCGGCTGCGTCCCTCGGCGCCGGCGATTATGATCCGTTTTTCCTTCAGATCAGGCAACACGGCGGCGACGGCGGCCGCTTCGGTGTTTTCGCCGTATAATTTGCCTTCTCGAATGACGACGCAGTTCACTAGGTCGCCGATTTCGACGACCGGCGTTTTTTCGTCGACCAACGAGACCGCTTCTTGTAAAAACGGAGGAGCGATCGCCGCACCCACAAAGCCGAGCGCTTTTGCGCCATGCAGGGCTTTGGCGAAATCGTCGGGCTCGACTTCTAGCGTTAAGCAGCGCCAGTCGCATCCGGCCGCTTCAAAGCATTTTTCCATCACGTACTGAGTCGGATTTCCTGCAACGGGGAAGCCGAGCGAACAGACAATTTCTTGCAGCGTTTCGTGCGTCATGGGTGGATCGCCGGAATAATTGATGCGATCGCTATATTTTGGGGTGCAAGTCGCTAGCTTGCAACGACCCCGACCGCCGCAGCGCTTCCACTGACGGTCGCCGGCAATCATGCTGAAGGACATGACCTCCCTGCAATTGCTTCGTTTGCTCTTTTGCGCCGCGACATTCGCGGTTGACGCCGCTCTATTCGCCGCGGCCGAAAAGATGGGCGCACGTAGCGTGCCCGGAATTCTGTTGTTAGGCGCAATTTTGGCGCAATGCGGAGCGGCGGCGATTTATCTTGGGTTATCGCCTCGACGCAATTTGGCCTTTCGACTGCTAGCAAGCTCGGCGGCCGCTAGCGCGGCGGCGCTGCTCATGGCTCGTCTTACCGCGTTATCTTGGCAAGTTTGGTTGGCGGGCATAGCGGCGTTAATCGCGCTGATTGCGGCCCCGATATTGGCTAGTCGCCTAATCGCGACGCCGAAGCGTCAATTTTCGTTGGCCGAGATTTTGGGCTTAACGTTGTTCGTCGCCATGTTTTGTGCGGCGTTTCGCACGTTGCCTATCCAAATCGAATACGCAAGTTTGCTGCTGGCGAACTTGGCCGCATTGGCTGTTTTGACTTGGTTGACAGCCTGGCTGATCGCTACCGAAAGAAACGGGCCGTTGTCGCAAGCCATATTGATATTGGCGGCGTTCGGTTTGGGGCAATTGCTGGGCGCGTTTGATCCGGCGCCTGCGGCAGGTTTT
>JBITAD010000265.1:0-1682 GCA_044439945.1 Blastopirellula sp. JB062 | reverse complement strand
TCGACCATTCTTACCGCGATGGCGGTCTATTTTCTGTTTTGGATTTTGGTCGAAAAGCATGGCGCGCAGCGTCCGCACGAAGAGAGTCTCGAATCGGCTGCCAGCCCTGTCTTGCTACCGTTCTCAACCGATCCGGAATCGCCTATTCGTTGAATTGCAAAAAACGAAGCAAAGCCGCTAGCGGGGTGCTGGCGCCCCAAGTCGAACAAACGACCGAATGCGATTGCGAGCCCGCACTGGGCGTTAACGGATCGAGCGGAGCGCCTAGCATGGCCGCTATCGCTAACAGGCCGCAGCCCTCGATCAGCAACATATTGGCGAAACCGCGAAGCCCTGCCGCTGATTTGCGGGTTTGACTTGATCTTCGCATCTCGTATCGATCTCCGTAAAACTATCGGCTTGCGGCGCTCCTTGCGGCCGTGCGATTTCTACGGAAGCGACGGGCAATTGGTTCTTACGGCGTTTCGTAGAGCACCACTAGAAAGACGTCGGAGGGCGGAAAGCGTAACGGTCCCGAGCCTGAGCCGGCCGTTTCGCCCATCGGCGAAGTCTGCGGCGCAATGTTCCCGAAGATTTGCAGAACGCGAACGCCAGATTCTTTTAGCCAAGCGTTGACTTCCGCTTCGGTTTGCGAAGCTTCGCTCTCGACCGTCATAAATATTTTGATTTGTTGCATTGCGGCGTTTCTCCCTGGGTTGCGCTCTCGGCGTCCAATCAAAGTATCGCCCGACGGCGATGGATAGCTTCATTATCGCTATGCGTTACACTAAAGCGCGTCGTCGCTGATCGCAATCCTCCTCCGGTTCCCTTCTTTCTGATGTCGATCGATTCTGAACGCCCGCAGCGCGAAGCCGGCTTGACGCAACTTTGGGTCGCCTTGGGCGCAGTCTTCGTCATGCTCGGCCTGTTGGCGGCGGTTGGGTGGGGCCTTTCGCTGGCGACGGCGCCTCCGGCGCGGCTAATAAAAGCGACGGAGCAAAATGAAGTTGTCGCTCGATTTCGTGATATCGGGCTCGAAGTCGGGCGCAATGGGGATGATCAGATCCAGGTCGTGACAACGCGATATCCGCTGTTGCTGACCGATCAAGAATTGGCGATCGTCGACGGCTTGAAATATTTGGAAGTGCTTGATTTGCGCGGCGCGGCAATTACGGATCAAGCGCTTTCTCATCTCGAAAACTTACCGAATTTACGCGAGCTCTATCTCGGCGGAAGCGTCGTTACCGACGTCGAGCAGACCCTTTTCCGTTCGACGATCACCGACCGAGCGCTGCCGCATCTGACGAAACTGAAAACGCTTCGCGTATTGAGTTTGTCTCGTACCGGAATCACCAATGAAGCTCTTGCGCCGTTGAAACAATTGCCGCAACTAGAGCGTTTGTACCTAGTCGATGTCGCCGTCACCGATGACGCAATAGACGACTTGGCTCAGCTAACGACCTTAAAAAGTCTTTATTTGCACGAATCGAGCATAAGCGCCGACGGAGTCGAACGGTTACGTTTGCGATTGCCAAATACCGACGTGCAGCACGCCTATTAAACGGCACGATTGTCGTTCGATGGAAACAGTCGCGAATAGCGGCGCAAAATAATATTTTGGCGACGCGGTTAGCCGGGGCGTCTCCACGCGAACAACTTTACGTGATTCCCGTCGGGATCATTTAATTTGAGTTCGCGAAACC
>JBITAD010000264.1:0-3311 GCA_044439945.1 Blastopirellula sp. JB062 | reverse complement strand
CGTCCCGTTGAAGACGAAAAAGACCTCGCAGTCGGTCTCAAAAAATTCTCGCAGCAAGTCCGACGCTTTCGCCGTCCATGGATCTTCGCCATAGGCGACGGCATGTCCGAAACGTGCCCGTTCTAGCGCTTCCCAAACTTCGGGAATGGCGCCGGCGTAGTTATCACTGGCGAATTGTCGGCGCGGCAATGGACTGGGGGCGTTCAAGCGTCGCTCCATGGAAGATCGAAGATGTGAAAGATCAAATGCGAGCGTCTATTATGCCAAATCTCGCAACGCTCGGCTTATGGATTCTTTGCGCGGAGCAAAGCGCATTTTACCCGCGCCGGTTTGCCGCATGGCGCGATCGGACTTCCGGCAACGGATAGTCGACAATAGGCAAATTTACTTGCACCAATTCGCGCAGTCGCTCATAGCCGCGCGTCGCAAGTTGTTGGCGTTCGGCGACGAACGCCGCATCGAGATTTTCCTTGGCGAAATCTCCCGCGGCCGACACCGGCTCGAAGTCGGCATGCACGATAAACTGCGCCAACACCGGATTGCAGCGGATATGACGCTCCGGGGTCGTATGCAGCACTTCAGGATCAAGCATCCCAATCACAAACCGCAAATACAGATCGCTCTCAGTCAGCTTTTCGACCGGGCGCCCGCATACTTCGCAATCGTATCCTTCGTCGCACTTAGCCATAAACTCGACGGACTAAAGCCCTAGAACGTCTGACATCGTATAAAGCCCAGGCGGTTTGCCGGCGGCGTATTGCGCCGCTTGCAACGCACCGTTGGCGTAACAATCGCGATTGCTAGCGCGAACCGTCAGCTCGATCGTTTCGCCCATCAAACCGAAAACGATCGTATGTTCGCCCGGGTTATCGCCGACCCGGATCGCATGATAGCCGATCTCATCGCGCGGGCGTTCGCCAGGGCGTCCTTCACGGCCATGCGCTGCTTTGGTTTGTCCCATGTGCGAAGCCACGATCTCGCCGAATTTCAATGCGGTGCCGCTGGGCGAATCTTCTTTAAAGCGGTGATGCCGTTCAAGAATTTCGACGTCTGCCCCGGCCGGATAATCTTTTAACGCGGCAGCCGCGATCTCCGTCAATTTCATCGTCAAGTTGACCGCCAAGCTCATGCTGGGCGCCCAAACGACGGCGATCTTTTGCGACGCTTCCTGCAATTTCGCTTGATGATCGCCAGTCAAGCCGGTCGTGGCCATCACCAGCGCAATCTTCCGATCAACGCAAAGATCGATCGCCCGCTGTGCGCCAGCGGGAACCGAAAAGTCGATCAGCGCATCGGCTTCGCTAGTCAGTTCGGCCGAAAGCGGCAAGCCGATCGAGCCGATGCCGGCGATCGCGCCCGCATCTTCTCCTAAGCGAGGACTCTCGGCATGCTCGAGGGCGGCGACTAGTTGCAGGCCCGCGTACCGGCTTCCCAATGCGATTAAACGTTGTCCCATTCGACCAGCGGCCCCGCTGATCGCCACGCGTGCTGCGCTCATCCGATTATGATCTCCACACAGCGACCAGATAGCCGCCTAGAATAAATTGATTAGCCGTATAGCTGAATGGCTCGCACGATCTCGTCGAGTTCGTTTTTCACAGCGACGGCACGGTTCGCATGAGCGGCTCTCTTAACGCCGCGGCTGCCGAGCACTTGATTGAAGTAATCTTGATCGGTCGTGTGATATGCGACGGTGGCGTTCGGATCTTTCAGCAGATGCCCCGTCAAAATGCAAACGACTCGATCGCTCGGCGCAATGATTCCTTCTTCTCGCAACATCTTCGCGCCGGCCACGCTAGCCGCGCTAGCCGGTTCGCACCCCATGCCGCCCGAGCCGACCTGGCTTTTGGCGTCCATAATTTGTTGATCGCTCACCTGACGCACGACGCCGTCGCAATCATGCAGGGCCCGCAAACACTTGGTTAGATTCACCGGTCGATTGATTTCGATGGCGCTGGCCAAAGTCGACGCTTTCGCCCCGGTCTCGTCCATCTGTTGATAATAGTCTTTAACGAGATCGCGCTGGTATCTCCCCTCGTTCCAACGCAGACCTTTTTGATTGTAGAGTTGTTCTAACGTATCGGCGCCGGCGGCGTTGATGACCGCAAGTCGCGGAATGCGCGAAATCAGCCCCAACTCTTTTAATTCGGCGAACGCTTTACCAAACGCGCTGGAGTTGCCCAGGTTGCCTCCCGGCACGACGATCCAATCCGGCGGCTCCCAGCGCAACGCTTCGAGCACGCGAAACATCACCGACTTCTGACCTTCCAGCCGAAAGGGATTGACGCTATTGACTAGGTAGATGCCGAGATCTTTCGTCACTTCGCGCACGCGAGCCATCGCGTCGTCAAAGTCGCCGGCGATTTGCAACGTCAGCGCTCCATAGTCGAGCGCTTGCGACAACTTGCCATACGAGATCTTGCCTGACCCGATAAAAATAACCGCTTTCATCAATTGCGTCACCGAACAGTACATCGCCAAAGAAGCGCTGGTGTTGCCGGTCGAAGCGCAGGCGGCCCGTTTCGCACCCACAATATGGGCATGCGTGAACGCGGCGGTCATGCCGTTATCTTTAAAACTGCCCGAGGGATTCATCCCCTCGTATTGCAAATGCAGTTTGCCGGAGTCGAGCCCGACGTACCCGCCGACCCGGTCGGTTTGTTGCAGCAGCGTTTGCCCTTCGCCCAGGGTGACGATCTGCTCGTCGGTTGCGTAGGGAAACAAGCTTCGGAATCGCCAAACGCCGCTAAAGTTCAGCGGATTATCGCGTCGCGACCAGTTCGCTTCGATCTCTTTCCAACTTTGCGGCGGACGCGCACGGTCCCAGTCATATTTTACGTCGAGCAACTCGCCGCAAGCAGGACAGGCGACCAAAACTTGGCCCAGGTCATAGGTTTTTCCGCAATCGGGCGAGAGGCATTTTTGAAATGCGTGAGAAACGTCGGCCACGAGGCTAATTACTTACTATGAAAGGAGTTTTGTACAAATATTCGCAGCAATTAGTCTAGGCGAGCATCTCGCGCCTATCAAGCCGAGATCCCGCCCCCTCGGAGAGGACTGCGCCGTGACTAAGAACGAAAAATTGACGCGGCGATTTCTTTCCAGGTAGAATGAGGGGTCTATCTCAATAATCTAGGCGGAGTTTCCACGCCATGGCCTCGTCTCCTTCCGACGCGAAGAAAAATGCCTTGAAAGCGGCTGACGCCGAACCTTTTCGGACGGTTCTGTTAGCGCTCAGAGCTCGCCTGCGAGGCGACGTTTCGCAACTGACTGAATCTGCCCTGCGTAAGACGCGCAGCGAAGCTTCCGGC
>JBITAD010000263.1:0-3311 GCA_044439945.1 Blastopirellula sp. JB062 | reverse complement strand
TAGTCTCAATTACTACTCTTATCCTAACGTTCTTTCGGCGGCTGTCGATATTCATCTAAGTCATTATGCCACAATGGCTTAGTTTTCGAGGAAAAGATAGCCAGTCTCATTTGCGCCTTTATCTGACCATCCTAAAACGCATATCCAGTCTCAATAAAACAGTCCCATCGAAAGATCACCACAACAAAGTGGTGGGCGAGTCGGCGATCCCCCGCTTACAATGACGCCAGACATCAATTTTCCGCGGCGACTGACGGAGCGAACACCTGGATGTACCTCGTTGAGAATCCCGTACTACAGCGGGAGTTGCTAGTCAATCTGCGGACGGTTCGCGCGTTCGTCCTGCTGTTTCTGTTTCAAGCGTTATTAGCCGCCGTCGTCTATGCGGCTTGGCCCCAAGTCGAACGTTGGGACCCGGAGGCGAATCGAGCCGAAGCGCAAAAACTGTTCAATCTCTTTTTTCTTGGGCAATTCATTTTGGCGTCGATGATGGCGCCAAGTTTCGCCGCCGGCGCGCTGACCGGTGAAAAAGAACGCAAAACCTATGAAATGCTGTTGGCGAGCCCGCTCAAGCCTGGCGCGATCGTTATCGGCAAACTAATGGCGTCCTTGGCCCACTTGGCGTTGCTGATCTTTACTTCGCTGCCGATCGTGCTGTTGTGTCTGCCGCTGGGCGGCGTATCGCTTTACGAAGTCTTCGCCGCCTATTTCGTGCTGATGGTCGCAGTGGCGACGTTCGGCATGATAAGCGTCGCCTGCAGCAGTTATTTCCAGCGCACGGCCGCATCGCTCGTCGTCTCTTACCTGCTAATCTTACCGATAGCGTTGGTCGGCGCCATGTTTTGGGAAACCTTGGGGCAATTCGGCGCGGCTCGCTTGTTGATTTTGTTAATTGTGGCGCCGGCGACAGCCGCGGCGACGATTGCCGCGTTGTTTTATACGACGGCGCGGCGGCTCCTTTATCCGCCAGACGTCGGCAGCGAAGGGGCCGAAGTGGTCGATCTCGACAAAGAGGCGGAAGAAGCGGTCGGCTTGGTGATCCAGCGCGATCAATTTCCTGATCGTCTGTTCGCGCCGCCGAAACGAACCAAATTGCTAGAAGACAACGCCAATCCGGTCTATGAAAAAGAGTTGCATAGCGAGATCTTCGCTCAAGGGACCTTGATGCTGCGAGTCGTGATTCAAGTCAGCATGGTCTTGGCGATCCCGCTGATGGCCATTTGCTTGTACATCTGGCCCCATCACGCCCCTTATTACATTTCGTACGTCGTCTTGTTTAACATGCTGGTAGGCCCCGTTTTCTCGGCCGGCAGCGTGACTTCAGAACGGGAACGCCAAACGCTTGATCTGTTGCTGACGACCGAAATATCGCCCTGGCAGATCTTATCTGGCAAGTTGTTGGCAGGCTTACGAGTTTCGGCCGTGTTGACCGGATTTTTGTTGTGGCCGCTGCTGCTGGCTTGCTTGATGGTCAAGCACTACTGGGAAAACTTTACGTCGGTGCTAGGTTATTTGTTGATCGTCGCACTAACCTGTTTTTCCTCTTCGATGGTCGCCCTGTTTACCTCGGTCAACTTTCGGAAGACCGCCCACAGCCTGATGACGACTTACCTTCTGATTATTTTAGTATTCGCCGGTCCTCTGGCGATCGCTTACTTCGCCCAATTGGCTTTCGGCCAGACGCCGCCTGACGCGCCTGCTGAAGTTATTGCAATTAACAAAACGATCTTGTCGTGGGCGGATCGCGTTACCGTGATGAGCCCTTTCGCCGCAACGTGGAACGTGCCGATGTCGTTTCAAGAGGGGGATCGATCACAAAGTATCGTCGGCAGTTGGCCCAAGTATGGATACTACGTCTTATTTACGACCGCGGTCAATTTAGTCCTGTTCGCTTCGATGACGTGGCTCTTCAACCGCCGCTGGCGCGTCGCCGAATAAACGGCGAAGCGCCCGTGGCTGCGCGCCGCTTCCCAATTACGGAAGCGGCTTTTTCGTCGACGCGAGCGAACGTGCGAGGAAAGTTCCCCTTTACGTTCCGCAGCGTTGGCAGAAGCGGTCAATCTCTTTTTCCGCCTCCTCTCTTGATGAGCCGTATCGCTCTTGGATTCGCCCCGCCAGTTCTTCTCGCTTGCCATTGATGCGATCAAGGTCATCATTCGTAAGTTTGGCCCATTGCTGTTGGGCTTTGCCTTTGAATTGTTTCCAATTACCTTCGATTTGATCCCAGTTCATGCTAATCATCCTTCATGTATTCCCGGCAACTTTCAGTGATAAGGTGAATTAGGCGGCGGTCGGCGATCCGCCGGTTATCGGCAGTACGTGTCCCGTGAGATATTCCGAGTCGCCGGATGAAGCGAGAAAGACGTACGCAGGCGCAATCTCTTCGGGTTGGGCCGGGCGCTCGCGCGGCGTCGATTCGCCAAAGTTTTTGATCGCCTCGTCAGAACGTTCGGCCGGATTGAGCGGCGTCCAGACAGGCCCGGGCGCAACGCAATTCACGCGAATGCCGCGATCCAGCAAGTTTCTTGCAAGCGATTTGGTAAACGCATGAATCGCGCCCTTGGTCGCTGAGTAATCTAGCAAACTGCCGCTCCCTTCTAATCCGACGATCGAACCGGTATTGATAATCGCTGAACCTGGCGGCATGAACGGAACGGCGGCTTTACATATGTGGAACATTGCGTACGCGTTTGTGCGAAACGTGCGATCGATCTGCTCGCCTGAAATCTCCTCTAGCCCATCGCGATGTTTTTGAAAAGCGGCGTTGTTTACTAAGATGTCGATACGGCCGAACTCTTGCGTTGTCCAATCGACCGCTTGCTTGCAGAAATCGATATCGCAGATATCGCCGGCTAATAGCAGCGTACGACGACCTAGGGCTTCGATCGCATGCTTAGTTTCTGATGCGTCGTTCTCTTCTTCCGGTAGATAGATAATTGCAACGTCCGCACCTTCACGAGCGAACAGATAGGCGACAGCACGACCAATGCCTGAGTCGCCGCCCGTGATCAATGCGACGCAATTTTCCAATTTGCCGGCGGTGCGATACTCTTTCGCTCGGAACTGAGGTCGAGGAGACATTTCGCTTTCCTGACCAGGCAGCTTTAGATTTTGCGGTGGAAATGGGGGCTTCGGCTTATTGGCTTGCATGGGCATGCTCGATCCTTCCGTATACGCGTTGATCCCCGGCAGAAATAGCGAATTAGTAATCCGCAAAAGCTGCGCCAGCGGCACAAAATCTGGAAGGAATCGTTCCAAGTGCCGTATGGTCACCAGGAAATCGACATTGCTTCGACTAAATCGCGATTCGG
>JBITAD010000262.1:0-3315 GCA_044439945.1 Blastopirellula sp. JB062 | reverse complement strand
AAACGCTTGCGATTTCGGCCAAGAATTTCATAGTTATCACCCTGGCGGCGCCAATTTCGCTTTTCTCGACGGGCACGGCAGGTTCATCTCAGAAAATCTCGACCACAAGGTGTTTTGCGCGCTCATCTCCTACAAGGGGGACGAGGTTGTCACCGATTTCTAACCTCGCCTTATCGACGTCAAAACCAGCAGGCGACTCCCGTTATTTTAGACTCGCCTGCTTCGGCGTCTTGGGCGGTTCGCTTGTCTGCGGCGGGCCAAGATGCTTTTTCAAAAAGGCGAAAGAGCCGACGCCATGAATCTCGTGTCCGCCGACAAACCATTCGATTTCGGCACGGTCATCTAAGTGAAGCCGTGCCTGATAGAGATTGCGCACCTTGGCGAATTCGTAAGCGATCCATTCGTCGTCGCCGCAACCGTCAAAATGGCCCCGTTCAACCATGAAAGGGCGAGGACAGATCAGCGCCGCCATTTCGGCGTAGTTAAACGTGCCGCCCAGATTGAACTCGTAAATTTCATACTCGCCGGTCCAAACATAGCTGAACTTATGCCGCGAACTCGCCGTTTTCAGCACCCATTCGTTAAAATCGCCGGAGCATATCGACAAGCAATAATCAGGCACCAACGCCGGAATTCGCATCGCCGACTTGCCGCCGTAGCTCAATCCGTAAAAAGCGATGCGATTTGGGTCGACGTTGGGCTGCTCCTTTAACCAATTAACAATCTGCTGATGCTGCGGCACGATCGTCGAAAACAAGGTTTTGCCGACAGCATTCGACTTCCGCTGCAAGGTACGAAATTGGTCGCCGTGAATGTATGGATTTTGCGGGGCAAAAACGATATATCCCTGCTCGCAAAGCGAGATCGCAAACTTGTGATACGCCGCTTTTTTTCCGTCAAAAACATCGGTCGGACGCCCTTCCAGCCCATGCTGGCAAACGACCACAGGACGGCGCTCGCCCGGTTGGAGATCTTTCGGCAACATCAGAACGCCGTAAGCGAAAACGTCGGGAAACACGTCCAGGGTGATTTCGTACCCTGTCCAATGCTCTTCATCCCAAGCCTTGCGCGAGCGCGCTTGAGGCGCAAGTAGCGGGCGATCGAAACGGCCGATGACCTCGTCATAAAAGATGTTGCGATACTTTTCAACGCTTTTCTCGTACGCAGCGACCGAAGTGGTATTCAAGCCCTTGAGAAACTCTTGCCGAGCGAAATCGTTTTCGCGAATCAGTCCCTGGTTATAGGCGTCGATCTGTTTCCACTGCCGCTGTTGACGAGCTTTGGCGTCTACCGTTCGCAACGCTTTGACAGAAGGAGAACTGTCTGCGGCGAGCGACGCACCGCTTGGTAAAAATTTCGCCAGCATCCGCCCGAACGCTCGCTCAGCTGGAACGACGTTTTTTTGCGAATCGATCACTAGGTGATCTTTTTGTGCGGCGCGGGCAATTTCGCGATCGACCGCCTGATCAGACGGGGTCGTAATCGCGGCCGGCGCCTCTCCACCGCCTGAGAGCGTTAACTGTGGGTGAGCGGCCCGCTCGATCACGCAAGTGCGCGGCCAAAGCATCGTCAACAATTCCGCATCGCCGAATCGCTCGAGCAGCCCGAATACATTACGAGAAATCGGTTGCTTCCAAATCTCCTCGCGCGGGGCGACATACCCGCTGACATATGCACGATCAATCCGCGAATCTAACGCGGCGCTGTAAAGCGCCAGCATGCCTCCTTCGCCATATCCGATGACGCCGATTTCGTTCTCGTCCGTCTGCCGAGAAAACCAATCGACGCAACTCAACACTTTTTGAATCTCGTATCCGATTACATGCCGCCCCTGTACGAAGGAGGAGCGATACAGATATTCGCGATTGGTCAGTTTGAAGCGTCCTTTATGTCCAGGCGCGGCGCGAACCGAACGCCCCCGACTAACCAAAGTCGGAATAATGACCCGACAGCCGCTTTCAGCCAGGCGACGTGCGAATTGCGATTGCGGGGCGATCCCGTCGGCAAGCCCGGCGATCTGCTCTGGAGTTTGATCGGCGTCCGGTATCGCAATGACGTCGGCGACGATCTCGCCGGAAGTCGGAACAAGCAGCAAGCCTTCGCCGTCGATGCCCTCAATAACCGGCCAACGCACGGCGAAGGCCTCGAAGTTTGTTCCTTGTCCGATCAGCGCCGAGGTCTCGGTCGTCGCCAACAACGCTGGCGCTGGAAACGGGATGCGCGTTTCGCGAACCCCCAGGCGATGCGCCAGAAGCTTACGATTTTCGGCGATCGCCTTCTCGTGTTGCGCAGGCGACGAGAAATCCCATTGCCAGAAATTGTCGCGGCGGTCGACCGAAGATTCGATTTCTTTCAGCAAAAAGCGATCGATACCTGCGACCATCTGCTGGGCGATGTCCCCCGTTTTCTTCAACGGCTCGGTCCCGTGATACGTTTCGGCCAATGCCGAAGCGACTCCCCATTGGCCAATCAGCCCCAGAATGCAAATCCAACGAAGAGAAAAAATCATGGCAGGCTCCTAAGCAGGCAATTGCCCTGGGCAGGAATGACGCATCTTATGAAACTCGCTCGACAGCGCCGCCCATGCGAAAAAAACGCATCGGTAGAGCTGCACGAATATCTCGCGACATCATCGGGCGAAACGCCTATTCTAAGCGGATGATTCCTCCTTCGCAGTACGTTTATTTGCAAAAAAATTTCTCAAATGCGCATCGCTGCAGAGTACTCGTTTGGGCGGCGACTTCTTTTCGCAACGCTATTTGAAGTAAGATAACAAGCTTTCCGTTCGCATCTCCCCGCTATCTTGAAGAGGAACCACGGCATGGGCAGCTTCGTTATTATCACCGAAGAACCCTATTTGCCAGGTTGGATTTCGCGCAACCTGTTTGGTGCGACGCCTCGTCCGCGACCGCCGCGCCCGGAAGAGACGCATGATTTAGCCATAGCGGCCGATCGCATCGTTCGCTGTTTTATTGACCATGGTTATCTGGAAGAACCGGTCGAATCGCTGACTCATTCGCCGCAAGAGACGCACGCCACAAAAACTCTTTTTACGGAGACCGGCGACCGGCGCGTCTGGGCCGACCCCAGCATCGACTGGCATCACCTAACGATTGAGCCCCGTTACTTACAGCCTGAAATTGAATCGCTGCTGACGCCGGTGACGAAAGAAAATATCGGGCTGCAAGGGGAATCGCACAATCCCGACGAACCGGTCGCGCCGTCGCTCGACATTCACCTCTTCTCAGCGCCGGTCGTACTCTATGATCGAATCCACACCGCCAAGGTTGGAAATCCCTGGGCGATCATCGAGTT
>JBITAD010000261.1:0-3315 GCA_044439945.1 Blastopirellula sp. JB062 | reverse complement strand
TTAACATCCGCAACAGCGAATTGGCGCTGCCGTGGGCGCTGGACGAGCGATCGTTTCCGAAGCTGAAAAAACTGCATATCGAAGGGGGCAAGGCCGACCCGGCGCTGGTGCGAGAAGTTTGCTCGATACCCTCGTTGCGACAAGTTCAGCTGAGTTGCCCGACAGGACAATTTTCGATCGACGATTTTCGACGTTTAACGACCTTACCTAATTTGGTCGACTTGTCGTTGGTCGCTACGTCGTTGCCCGATCAATCGTGTCCGTTGGCGGATCGGCAGATGAAAATACGGAAGTTGAACGTCGGACGCACTGGGGTCGGCGACCAGTTTCTGTCGACGATCAGTGATTTTCCGAATCTTCGCGAACTCGATCTGACGGCCGCCAAAGTGACCGACGGAGGGTTGGCGAATCTATCCGAACTTGCGCACCTTGAGACGTTAACGCTGAGTGAGACCGATATCAGTTCGGCGGGGGCCAAGCATTTTAGTCAATTGCAATCGCTCCGCGAATTGCATCTGCACAATACGCAACTTGACGGTCAGGCGTTTGTCGACATCGCCAAGTTAAAAAACTTGGAATGGATCGACCTGAGCAAATCGAAAGTGCAAGGCAAACACTTGCTTGAACTGCGAAAGCTGCCGAAATTGCGCGGGATCGTATTGATGAACACGCCGATCAGCGCCTCGGATTTGCCATATTTAAGACAGCTGTATCACATCAACGAGATTTACGTCGAAGACACCGAACTGACCAGCGAAGAACAAATTAAACTGCATGAAGCGTTGGCGAAAGCTCGCAATTATCGCCCCAGCGCCTAAGCGAGCGACGAGCATGGGGGGACTAGAAAGTTCTTCGCGGCGTCGCCGCAACTGCCGCATGCCCCCGCTCAGCACGCATTCCTTCGACTTTTGCGGCCAAATAGCGGCGGAAGTTGGACGAGAGAAAAGTCTTCTCGCTCGCTTTCAGCGTCTATAATAAAGAGACGTTGCGCTTTTTCGCTGACGGATGCGTCTTAACGCGATATAAAACATGGTATCGCAACACGTTACCGCTCTTCCCCCCGGCTACTCATGGCGACCGACACGACCGATTCCCCCATCTCTGGGGCGTTACGCAACCAGGCGAACGATGATCGCTTGATTCAAAAAAAGCTGCGCAAAACGCGTTGGCAGTTGAAAATTGCGGAATTGGCGGCTGCCTGTATGTTATTTGCGGCGGGTTCGATCGCATTTTTGCTGCTGATGGCGGTGATTGACCATTGGGTGATTGGGCTCAGTTTTTCGCTGCGGCTGGTCGCGCTGCTCGCTTTTTTAGGCAGCGCCGGTTATTACTTTTGGACGGTGATTTTGCCGCTGCTTTGGCGGACGATTAGCCCCGTTTACGCGGCCCGGATGATCGAACAAGGCCAACCTGCGCTGAAGAACGGATTGATCAATTTTTTGCTGTTGAAACAAGAAGGGACGCCCGTGCATCGCGCCGTTTTAGAAACGGTGCAACATCGAGCGGCCTCGGATCTGCAACAGTATGCGACGGAGACGACGGTCGATTTTTCGAAGGCGATCCGAGTCGGATACGTGTTTGCGGCTGTGGCGTTGGCGTTTGGCGTTTACAAAATTGCGTCGCCCAAAGATCCGTTGTCGACCGTTCAACGGGTCATTTCGCCGTGGGCTGATATCGCTCGTCCAGCCCGGGTCGACATCGTCGAAGTGACGCCGGGCGACGTGCAGATTTATCAAGGGCAAACGGTCGATGTGGCCGTCAAGGTTTATAACATCGACGATGACGAGCAGGTCGCGCTTTACTTTTCGTCCGCTGATCGACGGATTGTTGATCAGCATGTCGAGTTGCAGCCTGACGAAAGCGGGCTTCACTTTCGCGGCGTGATCGCCCCGGCAGGCCAAGGGATTCAACACGACCTGGTTTATCATATTCAGGCCGGCGATGCGACGACGCGCGACTACCGCATTACGGCGGCGCCTGCTCCGTCGATTGAAGTAGTCAACGTCCGCTACGACTATCCGAGCTACACGCAGGAAACGCCGTACACGCAAGATCGTGAGGGCGCGATCAAGGCGCTGGAGGGAACGCGCGTGACGGTCAAAGCGGTCTCGAACTTGCCGATGGACGAGGCGTATATCGAGTTTGACCCGGACGCCGGCGATCGCTCGAACCGCCAGCGGACGAAACTGAACGTCGATTCGGAAGACCCGACCCAAGCGACGGGAACCTTCGTGCTCGAACTGCAACGCCAGAGATCGCCCGATGATCCGAACGCAATTCAGGCGACTCCGGTTCACCGCCGCTATCAATTGCGATTTAAAACGGCGGACGGCGATCTGAATCCTTATCCGGTCGCCTACCCGATCGACGTGATTCGTGATCTATCGCCTGAGGTCGAACTTCTGCGACCGACTGAAGAAAAGATTCAAGTTCCGGCCAACGGCGGCGTTTCGCTTGAATATCGAGCGATCGATCCCGATTATGCGGTGCGGCAATTGACCGTAATCGGCGAAGTAGACGGCGACGAGCGTTTTCGCGCACCGTTGCTGCGGCAATCGACGACTGGCAACGTGCTCGAGTCGTTTCGTTTCGTCCCGAGTGAGCGAAAGTTGCAACCGGGCGAAGTCGTGGTCGCGTATGCAATCGCTGAAGATAATCGAACCGATGCGGCCGGACGACCGACTCCGAACGTGACCCAATCGCGTGCTTTGAAAATTGAAATTACGGAACCGGAGCAAGGCGCCGAAAAGCAGATTCCGCCGAAACAGCAGGGAGATCAGCCCCAAGATGGTCCGCCTCAAAAGGGAGACCAAAACGGCGAGCCGATGAATCAGGGGCAAGATCAACCGCAAGGCGGAGAGCAGCAGAATGAGCCGCAACAAGGCGGTCAACAGCAGGGAGATCAGCCGCAGGAAGGCCAACAGCAAGGTCAGCAACAACAAGGAGGCCAACAAGGAGGCGGTCAGCAAGGAGGCGCTCCGCCGCAAGGCGAAATGCAAAACGGTGACAATCAACAACAGGGCCAACAGCAGCAAGAAGGTCAGCAGCAACAGGGCCAACAAGGCGGCGATCAGCAAGGCGGCGATCCGCAGCAAGGCGAAATGCAAAACGGTGACAATCAACAACAGGGCCAACAGCAACAAGAAGGTCAGCAGCAACAGGGCCAACAAGGGGGCGGTCAGCAAGGAGGCGATCCGCAGCAAGGCGGAAAGCAAAACGGCGAAAATCAACAAGGGGGCCAACAACAGGGCGACCCGCAACAACAAGGGGGCGGTCAGCAAGGTGGCGATCCGCAACAAGGCGGAATGCAAAACG
>JBITAD010000260.1:0-3315 GCA_044439945.1 Blastopirellula sp. JB062 | reverse complement strand
ACATGGAACGTGTTGCACGCTTGCTGAAGCGAAGTTTGAACAAGATCGGAGTCGCTTGTAACATCAAGCTGGTCGAATTTACGGCGCTGCAGCAATTGAATTTAGACGGTCAGTTTGAAGCGACCTTGGGCGGTTGGGGAACGAGCACCGATCCCTACTCTTCCGAAAATATCTTCGCTACCGGCGAAGGTCGTAACTACGGTCGTTATTCGAATCCGGAGGTTGACAAACTGTTTGAAGAAGGGCTACGCGAGTTCGATCGAGAAAAACGAGCCGAGATTTACGGCAAGATTCATAAGATCTTGTACGAAGATCAGGTCTACACCTGGCTCTTCTATCGCAACTCCTTCTACGGTTTCAATAAAAAGCTGCGCGGCTACAAATTTAGCCCGCGGGGACCGTACAACTACAGCCCCGGCTTCAACAGCATTTGGGCCGCTCAGCAATAGTTTGCGTCGCCCTGTCGTATTGGCCAGCGAAACCATAGAAATCTAGCCGATGCTTATATATATCGTTCGCCGTTTGCTGATCAGCGTGATGACTCTGGTCTTGATTACCGGGTGCATCTACGGTCTGATTCGTTCCATGCCGGGCTCGCCGCTGACGGCGATGATCGCCGGCGGCAGCGACGCCTCGGATCAATCGATCAGCGCCCAGCAGTACGAACGAATGAAAGAGCAATTTGGGCTCAACAAGCATTGGGTTTTGGGATATTGCGATTGGTTGGCCGGCGTTTGTCGGGGAGATTTGCAAAATGCGCTAACGCAGCCGGGCTCGGTCGCGAAATTGATCAGCGATCGTTTCGCCGCCACGCTGCTGCTGTCGACGACCTCGCTGATTTTGGCTTATTTGCTTTCGATTCCGCTGGGGCTTTACTCGACGGCGCGCAACGGCACGATTCCCGAACGTGGAACGAGCATGTTGCTCTACATGCTTTATTCGTTTCCGGTTTTCGTCGCCGCGCTTTATCTGCAGATCTTATTTCATGTGAATCTGGAGTGGCTGCCGCTGTACGGCGTGACCAGTTCCGATTACGCCGAGATGTCTTTCTGGGGCAAGGCGTGGGATTTGTTCCTGCACAGCATTTTGCCGGTGACCTGCTTTACCTATACCTCGCTCGCCTATTACACGCGGTTTATCAAAGCGAATATGTTGGAGGTCGTGCAGCAAGACTACATTCGCACGGCCAAGGCGAAAGGAGTCGGCCCGTTCAAAATTTTGACGGTGCACGCGTTTCGCAATTCGTTGATTCCGTTCGTCACGTTGATCGGCTTGACGTTGCCGACTTTGTTTAGCGGCGCGATTATCATCGAGAAGATTTTTAGCTGGCCTGGTATGGGAGCGCTTTTTCTCGAAGCGATCAGCCAACGCGACTATCCGTTGGTCATGGGGTTGGTGCTGTTGTTTTCGAGCTTGACGCTGCTAGGACAGTTGCTCGCCGATGTGTTGTACGGCGTGGTCGATCCGCGCATTTCTTATTCCTAAACGCAGTGAAACATGTCGAGCGACGAAGCTTCCGCTAAACCGAACGAACCTCGCGAGTCGCTAGGTTTTTGGCGTGAATCATGGCGCAACTTTCGGCGACGCCCTCAAGCGATGGCGGCGTTGGCTTTCGTGTTGTTCTTGTCGGCGGTCGCGTTAACCGCGCCGATGATCGTCGGCACACGCCCGATCGTCTGCCAGTACAAGGGAAAGATTTATTTTCCCGCGACCTATTACTACTACCGAATTTTAGGACTGAACCGTCAGGCTTACAAAACCGAAGCCGTTTTTACGAACGACAAGTTTCGAGGGGTATATCCCGGCAATTTAAAGAAGCACGATCCCGATAGTTGGGCGATTTGGCCATTGGTTTATCAAGACC
Organism: Blastopirellula sp. JB062; assembly: GCA_044439945.1. Classification (GTDB taxonomy): domain Bacteria; phylum Planctomycetota; class Planctomycetia; order Pirellulales; family Pirellulaceae; genus Blastopirellula. The sequence continues at coordinate 1,451 of JBITAD010000260.1, read as the reverse complement.
CCTACCGCCCGATCGAAGAGAACGAATGGCCGGGCCAGCCGGCGAGCCCTTCCGGCGCCAAGGGAGCGCCCAACGCGTACAATTTGCTCGGTACGAATCAAGACGGAGTCGACGTGTTCGCCCAGATGGTGCATGCGACGCAAATTTCGTTATTGGTCGGCTTCGTTTCGATGGGAATCGCCGCGGTAATCGGGGTAGTCGTCGGCGCGTTGGCCGGGTTCTTCGGCGGGTGGATCGATACCGTCTTGAGTCGACTGATCGAAGTTGTGATGTGTTTGCCGACCTTGGTGTTGATCTTGGCCGTGCGCTCGATCTTAGACGATATCACTATCTGGCACTTGATGGTGTTGATTGGCGCGACCGGCTGGACAGGAATCGCCCGATTGACGCGCGCCGAGTTTATGAAAATTCGCGAGATCGAGTACGTTTCGGCCGCTCGTTCTTTGGGCGCAGGCAAAATGAGGTTGATGTTCATCCATATCTTGCGCAACGCGCTGGCCCCGATTTTAGTGCCGATCTCGTTCGGCATCGCTTCGGCGATCTTGACCGAGGGGGCGCTTAGCTTTCTTGGCTTCGGCGCGCCTCCGCCGAATCCAAGTTGGGGTACCTTGCTAAGCGAAGGACGAACCAAAATTCAAGATATGTGGTGGCTGATCGTTTATCCCGGCATGGCGATCTTTTTGACCGTGCTCGCCTACAATCTGATCGGCGAAGGCGTTCAGGAGGCGACCGACCCGCGTACGCGCGAGGCGTCTTAAACGCATCCTTCTTTGACGAATAAAACGAATGACAGATACGCTCGTCCAAATTGACCAACTTAAAACCTACTTCCACACCGAAGACGGCGTGGTCAAGGCGGTCGACGACATCTCGTTGCAAATCGAAGCCGGCACCACCATGGGCATCGTCGGCGAGTCCGGCTCAGGCAAGAGCGTCACTTCGTTGACGATCATGCGCTTGCTCGCCAAATCGGCTCATATCGAAAGCGGAGCGATCTCGTTTCTCGGTCGCGATTTGGTTCAATTGCCTGAACCCGAGATGCGCAAGATTCGCGGCAAGGATATCGGCATGATCTTTCAAGAGCCGATGACCTCGCTCAATCCGGTTTTTACCGTCGGCGCGCAGGTCATGGAAGCGATCTTGCTGCATCAAAAAGTGACCAAGGCCGAGGCGCGCAAACGGACGATCGAGCTGTTCGACGAGGTCGGCATTCCCGATCCCGAGCAACGATTCAGTTCGTACCCGCATCAGATGTCGGGCGGGCAAAAACAGCGCGTGATGATTGCGATGGCTCTCTCTTGCAATCCGCAACTGTTGATTGCCGACGAACCGACTACCGCGCTCGACGTGACGATTCAAGCGCAGATCCTCGATATTCTTCGTCGCTTGCGCGACCAACGCGGCATGGCGGTATTGTTTATCACGCATGATTTAGGCGTGATCGCCGACAT
>JBITAD010000259.1:0-3324 GCA_044439945.1 Blastopirellula sp. JB062 | reverse complement strand
TCGGGCGTTACCTTCATGACTTCGTCGTCAATTTCTCCAGGCGGTTTGATATTTACGACGTAGTCGCCGACCAACACTTTAGGCTCGTTTCGCATTTCCATCGCAAACTTGCCCGACGCGTCGGTCAAGCCGATTGCCGGAATCCCGGTCTCGACATGCAACATCACGATCGACGAACCTTGCGGAATGGTTCCCGAACCGTAAACGACCTGGCCATGCACGGTGCCGGTTTCGCCGGGCAGATTCGTCCCGCCGCCGCACCCGACTACGACAATTAGCGCCGCAATTGCGACTCCCAAACACTCAACGAAGCGACTTTTAAACATGACGAAATATCCAGTCTGCTAAGACTATAAATGATGTCAGCGCCCAAACGCGTCTCTGCCGATCTATGCCCCATTCTCATCACGGCGACTCCCCGTTCACTTCGTTCCACGTCGCCCCATCGCCGGTCGCCCGGGTCTGATTCCCAACCTCGCTTCGGTTTCGCTTTCGCCGGCTTCAACGACCAGCGACGTCAGGCTGCGTCGGTCGTCGAAACTGCGACAACCATTGGCAAGCTCCCTCGGCGAGTCCTTCGTGGCCCCCTTCAAAAATGGTGATTCGGGCCGCTCCGGCCGTGCGCCGTAACTTGATGTCTCGCCCGTAAGAGCGATCGATCTGCGTATCTTGCGGCTGCGGATCGGCCAGTTCGGAATCGTCCCAAAGTTGTCGCATTTCCGCTTCCGTCACAAGCGGCTCGCCGCTCATCTCGGCCATCTTGTTAAATAGCCGGATCGAATGCTGAAACGGAACCGAACCGGTTTGCCCGTCGTGCACGCCGGCGGCGATGTCCAGCGGCAACGGATCGCTGCCGGTAATCCATTCGATCGGCGATCGTTCGACATATTCGGCATCCACTTCTTCGCTGGCTCCCGGCGGTCCGCCGCAGCAAAGCGCGATCATTTCGGCGTATCTTTCCGGCTTGCCGTCAATCGTGTGATCTTGATACCACTGGCGCAAATCGCTGATGCCGACCCAGGTCGACACGGCCGTAAATCGCTGCGGATGGCGACCGGCCATCAACGCCGCCATGTGGCCTCCGCCCGAAGCGCCCGCCAAATAAATTCGTTCGGGGTCGGCGCCAAGTTCTCGGATCGCATACTCGACGCTATCGAGAATATCGGTGCGCGCCGCCAACGAGCCGCATGCCGCAGGCTTGTTGTTGGGACCGCGAAAATCAGGTTCGACGAAAACCCACCCCCGTTTTTGCGCGGCCCTCAGCCAAGACCGCTTATGCAATCGATAATTGCTGCTCCACGAATGTAAAAAAATGAGTGCCGGACGCGGCTCTTCTCCCGCCGCTTCCGGCAAGGCGTATCTCAACGGTTGCGACGATCCGTCATAGGAACTGACGAAATAATCCTCGACGTAGAGATCAAGCGTTTCATCTTTTTCCTCCGGACCGGCCGCTTTCGACACATAGTTTCCGCCGCATCCGCAAGCTGACAGCCAGGAAAAAAACAGCAGCAAACAAAACCGAAATTGATAGGAAAACACGTTTCGTAATCGCATGAAAACACCGGCGTTTGTAGGAAAATCAATGCTGCGAATCGACCGAGAAACAGGAAGAGCGTTGCGCCGCTGGACGCATGCCGACCCTAACCGTTCCGGGGGCGGGCGATCGCCCCCGGCGAGCGTTATCGGGCCCTGAACTAGTAATTGCCTAGAACCAAACCGTCGTCGCGCGTCGCCATTTGTTTGACGGTGGCAAGATTCATGTTTTCGCTCAAAAAGCGAACGGAGCCGTCGCTGATTGCGACTTGCGCTCCGCCTGGATGTGCTGCAAAGATTCCGTTATTCACCCCGTCGTTGTTTTTCACACCGGTCAACGCCAACGAGACGCCGTTGATCGGGTACATGATCGTCGTGGTATTGAAGGTTCGCTCAGTAAAACCAAACGTGGTTTTGTTGATGCCGCACATAAAGCCGTGATGATTATTGATGGTCGCCGTTTTGTTGCCGGAGGTATCGGCGACGAAATCGGACTGTTCTCCGACAATCATCGTGTTGGAAAGACCGTCGGTCACGTCACGCATGCGAACCTCTTTCATCGGAGTCAGCATGCCGCCGATCGAGACGATGCCGCTTTGATACCCTTCCCACTCGCGCGACGAAGAGTTGGACGTAAAACTCATGGTATCGTTGGCGGCCCCAGAGATGCCCGTGTATTGCGGACAAGTAATCGAATGGGTATAGCCGGTGTTACGAACCGCTTCTAAAGGACTGGAAGCGCACACCATGACGTTGAACTGCTTGTCGTTAACGACCGGGCCGTTGACGACGTGGCCGTCGTACGTGCCGCCGCCGCCCGTCGAAAGCGAACCTGGGTGATTGCCGACGACGGTTAATTGCTCATAAACGTTGCCCAGTTCGACGAAGGGGAGCAGGCCAACCCACCACGAGACGCCGAACCCCGGGTTGGCGACGCTGCCAATCGAATGGCGAGATCCGATCGGAAACGCTCGATAAGTATCGTGGTAATTGTGCAGCCCCAAACCAATCTGCTTGAGATTGTTCTGACACGACATTCTGCGGGCGGCTTCGCGCGCTTGCTGCACGGCCGGCAGCAACAACGCAATCAAGACGCCGATAATGGCGATGACCACCAGTAGCTCGACCAAGGTAAACCCGCGACGCTGGTTAGAGAGGATTCGAAACATCAATATTCCCCAGATGAGAGAGATAAGAATTGGAGAATGCGTCGCGATGACGCCTTCGCATTTGAAGTGCGACAGAGGGATTCCGCGTCACTTCACTTTTGAGTCGTCGGAAAATTTCGATGTTCATGTCAAAATGTTGCTAATTTCAGTTTTTTTCTCGCACCCCTGGAATTTATCGCGGCGAAATTCACTTTGTCCCCACCCACCCAGCAAGCGACGGGTCTTCTCGTCAACGTTTTGGACGCGGGACCGCGGGACAAAAAATTGCGCGCGTGAGTGTCCCGCCGTGTCCCATCTCTAATTAGCGGCTTGTTTGGCGCCGCTATCAAACGCGTCGTTGGTTGCGTCAACGAGTCTTGCTTCGACTCGACTCGCCATTCGCCGCAAAGCCCCCATTTCTCCAACGCTGCACTATCCACGCAGAGCTCCAATCTTCCATTCAGTAGCCGCAATCACCCCGGCGTCGCCACGCACTTTGCCTCAACCTTACAACTACATACTACCCACATGACAAACTTGTTTCAAGTATTTTCTTAAACTTTACTCACGCTTCAAGCCTCGGCACGACCCTCCCCTCTGAAGGGTCATTCGGCAGCGATTCGCCTGAGAACGGCGCAGAATA
>JBITAD010000258.1:0-3332 GCA_044439945.1 Blastopirellula sp. JB062 | reverse complement strand
AGTCAATTTGGGAGAAATAAGCTGCGGCTCATTTTCTTTTTCGGCGAGTGCAGCGATATGTTATTCTAACTATTTCTTGCGACGGTTTGCGCATAAGCGAGATAAATTTGTTAAAACGCCCCCCCGAGTTCGTAGGGGTCTTTCAAGTTCTTTCGAGAGAAGTAAGCTGGGCTGCAAACGTAAAACGGCGCCTCCATAATCAACTCTCGATCCGTCAGGCGCTTGACCAATTCAGAAGGAAAACGAAGCCGTGAGCAAGCAAGAGCGCCGTACGGTTATCGGCCTTATGAGCGGCGCCTCCGCGGATGGCGTTGACGCCGCGCTGATCACAACCGACGGAGAAGATTTCGTCGAATTTCATGGCGGACTGACATTACCCTACGACGAAGAACTTCGCTCGCAAGTCCTGGAAGCCTCGCAGCATAACGTCCGTTTGAATGAACTGCTGATACTCGAACGCGAACTTACGCTGCATCACGCCCAAGCAATTTTTGCGTTAGAAAAGCAACTCGGCGTTCTTGCGAAGTCATCTCAACTTGTCGGGTTTCACGGTCATACCGTACGGCACATTCCTTCGGAAGGGGTCACCATGCAGTTGGGCAATCCATGGCTGTTGGCCGAAAAAACCGGGAAGCAGGTCATTTCCGACTTTCGCCGTCGCGATATGGCCCGCGGCGGGCAAGGGACCCCGCTAGCCTCCTTCTTTCACCAAGCTTTGTTCCGCGATCAAGCTCAGCCGATCGGAGTGCTGAATTTGGGCGGGGTGGCGAATCTGACTTGGCTAGGCGCGGACGGATCAATCATCGCCGGAGATATAGGCCCCGGCTGCGGTTTGCTTGACGAATGGGCGCAGGAAATGGCCGGTCTTAGTCACGACATCGACGGGCAATTGGCCCTTCAAGGCAAAGTGCATCAAACTCTGGTAGACGACGCGCTCTCTACCGACTATTTCCAGCGGCCCCTTCCTAAGTCGGCGGATCGGTTTGAATTTGATCATATCGACGTCTCCGGTCTTAGCGTTGAAGACGGCGCAGCGACACTTTGCGCCGTCACGGTGGGCGCCATCGCCAAAGCAGGCCAAGGCATGCCCCAACTGCCAGGCATCTTATGGGTTACCGGCGGCGGCGTGCATCATCCCGTGATTATGAAAATGCTGGTCCAGCATTTTCCCGTGGTCCGAACCATTGACCAACGTAACCTAAGCCCCGACACCCTCGAAGCGGAATGCTTCGCCTGGCTCGCCGTCCGCAGCCTTCGCAACTTGCCGCTAACCATTCCTGAGACCACCGGCTGCTCGCAACCCACCACAGGCGGATTCGTCACGCCATAGCATGACGACGCAAAGTCTCAGAACGCGCGAATGCCGTCGCTCGCGAAACATTTTAGTTATCGGCCGCTTTCCGGCAGCACATTTCGCTTCACCGCAACGCTAAGGTCGCGACAGGTTTTGTTTGCGGGATCGAGCCAAGGCGTCCTTATGCCTATGGATAAAGCAAAAAGGGCGCTCGCCGTTTTGAGAACTGTTGAAGATCGGCTTGATACTGTCGCTTGATCTCGTCTAGCGAGCTTTCGGCCATGATCATTTCCAAGATCTTGGCGTTGCCCAGCAACGTAGGCAGACGTTGCGTTTCCCAATCGTCGGGGTAAAGCTTGCGCAAACTAAGGGCGACCGCCCACCCCAGGTCAAGCGTATTCAAGGACGACCAATCGGTAATCACGAAATTCACCCCTTCGCAACGTTGGTCTTTAAACTTACTGGCGTTAGGAGTGAATTCGATAGGAATGACTTTCACGCCTGGAAGATCATACCGTTGGATCGTCTCGGCGAATTTCGCGCCATCTATCCAGGGCGCGCCGAGGATCTCGAACGGCGTATCCGGTCCGCGACCGACCGAGACGTTGGTCATTTCCAGCAAGCCTACCCCAGGGTAAATCATGGCCTGGGTGAGATTACGCATGTTAGGAGACGTATTTCGCCATGGCAGGCCGGTGTCGAAAAGCAAATTATCGCGGCGCCAGTTCTCGAGCTTGACTACTTTCAAATCGGTATTCCAGCCGCGTTCGGCATTCATCATTTGGGCAAGTTCGCCGATCGTCATGCCGTGACGAACCGGAATCGAGTGGAAACCGACGAACGAACCCACCTTTTCGTCATCAAGCATAGGACCGTCGATAACCTTGCCGCCCAGAGGGTTTGGACGGTCGAGCACCACGAAAGGAATTCCTTGCTCCGCAGCCGCTTCCATTGCCAGGCCCATGGTCGAAATGTAGGTATAAAATCGACAGCCGATGTCTTGAATATCGAACGCCAATATGTCGATGCCTTCCAGCTGGGCTGGCGTCGGCTTGCGAGTTGCGCCGTAAAGGCTATGCACTTTTACTCCGGTCAGCGGATCGACCGTATCGCCGATCTCGGCCTGATCAAGTTTGCCGGCGAAACCATGTTCAGGACTGTAGAGGGCCGCCAATTCTACCTCCGCAGATTCGGCCAAAAGCACGGCGGTCGATTTGCCCGATTTGTCGCGACTCGTATGGTTGCCGATCAGCCCGACTCTTTTTCCTTTTAACAAGGCGAAATTATCGTCCGCCAATACATCGACGCCTAGCTTGGCGCCGGTTTGCGTCGCGGTTTTGGCCTGAGCCCGACAAGCGTTTGCGGCGATGGTCCCAATGCGGCCGGCCAGCGAGTTGACCGATCCTTTTCCATTAGGATGAACGCGATTGGAAAGGAATAGAACGACCAACTCCAACTCGGGATCGATCCACATGGCGGTTCCGGTGAAGCCACCGTGCCCGTAAGCGGACGCAGACATGCTTTTCCCTCGATTGCTGGAATAGGCGCTTTTCTTATCCCACCCCAAGCCGCGAAGACTTCCGGCAGCGTCGTGGGCGTCGGTCATCATGGCTAACGTTTTTGGCTGCAGCAAATGATCTTCGGCAGCAGTACGAGCAGCGAGCATGGCCTGGGCGAAGACGATCATATCGTCAGCCGTGCTGAACAGACCAGCATGGCCGGCGACCCCGTCGCAATAGCTGGCACGAGGATCATGCACCGCTCCCTTTAACCATGCGCCATTCCGCTGGGTGGTTGTGACGGCCCGCGCGTGCATCGCTTTGGGCGGATTGTAGCCGCTTTCATTCATGCCCAACGGCTGAAAAATGTGCTGTTTCGCATAGGCGTCTAACGTTTTTCCAGTCACCCGAGACACAACTTCCCCTAACAGGATGAAGCCGACGTCCGAGTAACGAAACCGATCGCCCGGTTCTGAAAGCAGTTTCAACGCGCAGATCTTTTCGTAAGCCGAGCTCCAACCTTGCTCGTAGTCCGACAG
>JBITAD010000257.1:0-3312 GCA_044439945.1 Blastopirellula sp. JB062 | reverse complement strand
AATTGTACGCGTCGCCCGGCATGAGGGCGCGACGTCCGTTTTTTACAATCTGACGGAAGATCGGCGGCGTCGATAGAGTGGTTTGCGATTCCGCGTCGATTTCGCCCTGTTAGCCGAGAAAATCGGCGAAAAACAGAGAGCAAACTCAATCGTTTTTTCGCCGGCGCTGCAATAACTTGGCCGATTTCTGAATTTTTTTCTGTTTCTTGAGCGAGTCGGCCATATCGGGAATCGGCTTGAAATCGTCGTCGACCGAAGCCTGTTTGAAGTACTTATCTTCCAAGACGTCGATCTTGTCGAGCGCAGCGCTGCGAGCGCTGCTTAGCGACGTAAAACCGGTCATAAATTCTCGCAGTCGCGATTCGTGTCCTACGAGTTGTACGCTGTAGATATGACGACGAATGGTCGTGCCCGACAGGCGGCGCTGAATCGAAAGTTCCCAAGCGCCATGGTTTTCGACCAAGGCGAGCTCGGTCCCCATGCGATGAGAGCGCACCGGCAGATCATCATGATCTCGCGAGCGAAAATCGAACATTAAGTCGGCTCCTTGACTGACCTCTAGCAATGATGAGAAGGATAAGTGCGATTTGCCAGACCGCTAGGAAGCCGGCGAGTCCCCGCCGGACTAGTCGAAATGTATCTTGCAAGAATCTCCATCGCACGCATTCGTACCAAATCGATACCGAATTCGTGCAAATTGACGATAGCCCCAAGACCAAATAGGCAGACTATAGGGAATATGCAGGAAAGGCGCGAAGATCCACAAAGCTGGCAACTTGCGCGTCAGATATCGAAATGCTTCGGCGCCGGCGTGCCGACGCCCGCTCGGCTCGATGACGAACATTTCTTCCATCAGCTGATCATGCGACAAATCGGGGGCATGCTCGGCAACCGTCGGATCATGGAGCGAAAGGTAAGAAAGCCGCCGTTTTCCCCCTAAAAAGTTGATCCAACGGACGCCTTGGGTGCAAAAGCGGCAATTCCCATCATAGATCACCACGTCGCGACCGGGCGCCTCGGTCGGCGAAACCAACTCGGGTTTCTCACTTTGAGGAGTCGTGAACATGGGAGTCGCTTTTATGTCAAAAAGAGGAAACGATATCATCCGCCGGGGAGTCTAACTTACAGTCGGTTCTTCCCCAAGCGAAGAACCGCGATCTGCGTGCCGCCGCAACGAAAATTGCCATTTCGGTGGAAAATAAGCAGGAAATTCCGGTAAACTCTTAGATGGCGACATTCGGCCCTAATTACAAGAAATCTGACCATTCTCCGCATGCCCAATTAGGCCTGATCGTATGGACAAGTTGCAAAAGCAGATTGGCGCGGCGCGTTTTCGACTCAATGCGCAACAATTTCTAGAGCGGCTGATTTGGTCGTTGCTGTTGGCATATGCCGCGGCGGCCATCGCGCTTGCAGCGCCAAAAATTTGGCCGCTCGGCGTCGACGGCGAGGTTTGGAAATGGAGTTGGCTGGGCGGCGCGGCGGCGGTCGGGCTGCTTGGGGCCGTCGTTTGGACATACGTCGTCCGCCGTAACGCGTTGGAAGCGGCCCTGGAGATTGATCTTCGATACGGTCTGCGCGAGCGCGTTTCGAGCTCACTATCGCTTGACCAAGATCAGCAGCAAACCGACTTTGGCCAAGCGCTGCTGGCTGACGCCGTCCGTCGAGTCGAGCGTATCGACGTAAGCGAAAAATTTCCGATTCATACGTCGTGGAAAGGCCTGCTGCCGGTTGCGGTCGCTGCGGCCGCATTTTTGATTGCGATCTTCGTGCCTGACGCGCAGCCCGATCCAACCGCAGCTCAGGCGGCGGCTAGCAACGTTGACCAAGAAAAAAAGATCATCAAAACGACGACCGAAGACTTAAAAAAGAAGCTGGAACAGCGGCGGAAAGAAGCGGAAGAAAAGGGGCTGACCGATGCCGGCGAACTTTTCAAAAAACTAGAAGAGGGAACTGAAAAGCTGACCAAGAAAAAAGATGTCGATCAGAAGAATACGTTGCTTGAACTGAACGATCTTGCGAAAGCGCTGAAAGACAAAGTCAAGGAACTTGGCATGTCGGAGATGCTGAAAGACAAGCTGGAAGCGTTGAAAAACATCTCAAAGGGCCCCGCCGACAAGATCGCCGACGCTTTGAAAGACGGCGATCTGAAAAAAGCAATTGAAGAAATGAAATCGTTGCGACAAAAGATGGCTAACGGCGAACTCTCGAAAGAAGAGCAGCAACAGCTTGGGCAGCAACTAAAAGAGATGGCCGAAAAAATGAAACAAATGGCCGACGCGCAAGCCAAAGCGAAAGAAGAGCTGCGACAGCAGATCGAGCGAGAACGAGCGGCCGGCAACCAAGCGGCGGCCGATAAGCTGCAACAACAGCTTGACGAAATGGAAATGCAAAACGAGCAGATACAACGTATGGATCAGATGGCCCAACAGTTGGGCGATGCGGCCGAGCAACTGCAAAACGGCAACATGCAGGAAGCGCAAGAACAACTCGATCAAATGTCGCAACAACTCGAAAACCTCCAAAATCAAATGGATGAATTGGAAATGCTGGACGGAGCGATGGAGCAGATGGCCGCCGCCAAAGAAGCAATGTGCAAGGCCTGCCAAGGTCAGGCGATGGACGGGATGGGCCAAATGGCCCAGGATCGCCGACAACCAGGCAACGGCATGGGGCAAGGACAAGGTAAGGGAGCGCGCCCTGAAGAAGAGACGGAAGCCGGCTTTTATGATTCGCAAGTTCGCGCCGATCCTAAAAAAGGGAAAGGCGTCATCGTCGATTACGTCGACGGCAAAAATATGGCAGGACAAACGCTGATCGAAATAAAACAAGCGATGTCGGCCGGATCTTCGGAAGACGCCGACGCGATCTCGGACAAGCGACTGTCGCGCGATCACGAGAAAAACGCCCAACAGTACTTCGATCTTATTCGAGAAGGGGGTTAAGATTGACGTGGGCGAAGCATCGCCCGCCGATCGCAACGACGTTAGGTCAATTCGAAAGGCCGTCTCGATCGAGACGGCCTTTTTAGTTCATACGCCCCAAAGTTGCCGCCGGCTCTAGGGACGGAAGTCGGCGTCGGCTTCGATCATTTCGGCAAATCGCGCCAAGAGCGACGCCGCGTTATCGACGTCATCCAGCGAAACGACTTCGACCGCGCTATGCATATAACGATTCGGAATCGCCACGCATCCGGCCGCAACGCCTGCTTGCGCCAGTTGTAACGCATTCGAATCGTTCGACGCCGCCTTGCCGAGTGCGGCCAGTTGATACGGAATCTTGAATTCTTCGGCGGCTGTGATCAAACGCTCG
>JBITAD010000256.1:0-3334 GCA_044439945.1 Blastopirellula sp. JB062 | reverse complement strand
AAAGCGCCGGACGAAATTGCGGTGGTCGGCGTCGACAACGACGAGATGATCAGCGCGTTGACCTTGCCCTCGCTTTCGAGCGTTACCCTGGATTGCGAACGCGGAGGCTATGCCGCCGCTGAGTTGTTAGACGGCATGATGCGGGGAGAGATCGACAAGCCGCAAACCATTCTGGTGCGCGCGCTACGCGTGGTTCCTCGCAGCTCGACCGATATGATTGCGATTGACGATCCGCATGTGTCGGCGGCGTTGCAATTTATTCGCGATCACGCGCGCCGTCAGATTGGGGTCGACGACGTCGCGAGCATGGCGAAACTGTCGCGCAGGGCGCTGGAGATTCGCTTTCGTCAATTTTTGGGCAGAAGCGTCCGAGAAGAGATTCAGCGGGTGCGAATCATGCGCGTGCAGCAGTTTTTGATCGATACCAATTTGCCGGCTTGGCGAATCGCCGAAGAGACCGGCTTTAACAGTCTCGAGTATTTAAGTCGCGTCTTTCGCAAATCGCAAGGCGTTTCGTTGACCGAATACCGCGCGACCCATCGGCCTGCGTAACGCAAGCCGATGAGCTTTGCAACACCGCTGAATCAAGCGACTAATAGAGCCCGGCTTAAGTCGATTTCGTAAGCGGGGCATATTGCGGAATCGACATCGTTTCGCCCCCTTTCATGGCCGATTGATGTGCCACGATGCCGGAGACGGTTAAGTTCAGCGCCATCGTCACGTCGACCAAAGGTTGGCGATCGCTCAAAATCGAAGAGATAAATTCTTCGGTCAGTTGGCCATGCGAACCGCCGTGACCGCCAGGATTGACCCCTGGCGGCAGCACCGGCATTTTAACGTCGGGCAATTCTTTCAAATCGCCGACATAAGGGGCGTCCCACATGGCGCCTGACTCGCCGCGGACGCGGCCGACTTCGCGCCCGGCGCCTTGTGAATCCCAACTGACGGCCATGCGGGCCATGCCTCCTTCGGCGGTGCGGAACATGGCGATCTCGGTGCCGAAAGGATTGCCGTAGCGATTGTTTTGCGGTTGGAAAGATTCCAATTTGCTAGGCATGCCCAAGCACGAAACTTCGGTAAAGGGTTGGCTCGTCACGCAGTTGTAATAGGCGTTGGAATGCGTCGGATAGAACTGCGGCGGCAGCCCGACGCGCCAATCTTTGTACGACGGAATTGGAGTCGCATGATAATGGAAATATTCGCCTTCGGTATAAATGAGTTTGCCGAACCCGCCGGCTTCGTAGATTTTGCGCATCGCGTAGCAGTTAGGGCGAAACGCGGAGGTCTCGAACAGCATATATTTTTTGCCGGTTTCGCGAACCGCTTCGTAAAGCTTGTCGGCGTCTTCGAGCGAACCGTAGACGGCCGGTACGGCGCAGGCGACATGCTTGCCATGTTTTAGCGAGGTGATTGCATGCTGGCAGTGGCTCGGCGCGTCGGTTGCGAGGAAGACCGCTTCGATCGTATCGTCTTTAACCAGCTCTTCGAGCGATGGGTAGGTCTTGGACGCACGGCAAGCTTTCGCCAAATTAGCGCAGCGATCCGGCTCGAGATCGCTAACCGCCGCTATTTCGACGTTCGGATGATCTTGAAAACCGAAGGCGGCGCCAAATCGGCAAACGCCGTAACCGACGATGCCGAAGCGGATTTTGCGATCGGAAATCGGTTCCCATTTGCCTTGCGTGCGGGTCGCCGACTCGACGCCGACCTTGCCCAAAATATCGGCGCCGACTTTGTCGTCGGCCTGAGCCGATAACGCGCCGGCCGCCATGGCCGCGCCAAACGTGCCAAAGCCGACGGTTTGTAAAAAAGAGCGACGGGAAGCTTGCGGTTGCATTTTGAGTCCCCTGGGTTGTGCGGAGAGGTGAGAGGCGCCCTGGTCGTGCGCCCGATCAAGGCGGTAAACAACGATAGAAGATAAGGCTAGTGTGATGCGGCTGGTAAAATGCCGCAGGTTTCGCTAACGGTACTAAGAGCGGTCTGATAGCCGCAACCATAGCAATTATGCTTGTCTCCGGCGCGGTCTACAAATAACTTTGCGCAGACAACTTGTACTTTTGCGCATCGCCGAAGAGAGAAGGAAGCGAATCGCGCAGGGGGCGGATTAGAAGGCGGGCGGATCGGTCGGAAGTTGGCTCAGGCGATAGATGGGGTTGTCAGGCGCAAGTTGGGCGGCTCGCTCGAAGTGGCGGTTCGCTTCGATCACTTGGCCTTCCACTTCTAATGCGACGCCTAGCCAATGATGCGATTGAGCGTCGTCGGGGCGTTGTTCGACCAGACGGCGATAAAAAACGATCGCGTCGGCGCCGCGATCTTCGGCGAGCGCAACTTCGGCGGCAAGTCGAAGCGCGGCGGCGGAATTGGGGCGAAGTTCGAGCGCTTCGTCGACTAGGGGCCGACATTTGGCCGTATCGCCGGCGGCGAAATGCACCTGGGCCGCTTTCAATTTTGTCGCGGCATGGCGTTGTTCCAGCGACTCGACCCGCTCTTGCTTCCGTATTTCGTTTTCGCGGCCTGGATGCAGAATCGGCTCGCTCCAGCTTGGCATGTTCGTGCAACCGGCAGCCGTCAACAACGTGAACGCGATCAGAAAATAGGCGCGCATCATGGAACCATCTCGGCTGGATAGGGTGCGGGAGAAGCGTCTTGCGGAACCACGACCGGCGCTGGAGTTTGAACTTGTTCGATATGCCAGGGCGAGACCTCCACGCGATGCGGCGGGCTCGGCGGGAGCCAACCTTCGCGCAAGTGGGTCATGACTGAGCGATCGCCGATTCCGGTTTGCGACGTGATAACGCTGCGCAGTTCGGTCGCTTCCAGGCTGGTCGGGTCAAAATGGATGGAAAGATTGCAGTATCGCAGCGCCGAATATGCGTCGCCGGTCGCCCAGGCCGAAGTCGCCAGACGATAGTATTTTCGTCCCAGGTAGCGTTTGCCGAGGGGCGACATCTTGTCGGCCATATTTTCATGCTGTTGCTCGAACACGTCTTGCAACGCTTCGCCGTCGCTGGGGATGTGCCCTGCGTCGACGATCCGAGGAGTCAGCAGCACGATCAGTTCGTCGCGGACCGTTTTGTCCGTTTTTTGCCGGAATGCGGGGCCGATAACCGGGATGCTGCCCAAGTATGGGATCTGCGTGCCGTTAGTGCGGATGTCGCTTTTGATCAAACCGCCGATAATGATCGTTCGTCCGTCGGGACAAATTACGTTGGTCGTTACCTGGGTAACGACTTTGTTGGGTAGCGTAATTTGATTTTCGACTTGGACGTCGCCGTCCGAAATTTCGGGATGAACCTCTAGGCGAACCATGCCGTCGTCGGTGATAAACGGTCGG
>JBITAD010000255.1:0-3341 GCA_044439945.1 Blastopirellula sp. JB062 | reverse complement strand
AGTTTGGTGCGCGTCATGCCAGATTCGCCCTCTTTCGCGAATACCACTCGCCGAGCATCAGGCCGATTAAGAGGATAAACCATAACGGAGTCGCCCAAAGCGGTTCGTTACGGGTTACTTCTTCGCGCACGTCTTTGAGGGCTAGTTGGTCGAACAACGAGTCGACCTCGTACAGTTCGACGGCGACGCCGCCTGACTGGCGCGCGATCTCGGTTTGCAAACTGACGTTTCGTACGGCACTGCGTAACTCGGCCGAAGCGCCGGCGGCCTGAAAGCGTACTTCGCTCACTTTGTCTGTCACAGGATCTTGAACGCGTACGACATATTGGCCTTGTCGAACGGTTGGAATTCGGATTTCAAAGCGACCGGTGCGTAACTCCGGAATTGTGATTTCTCGCGGCGGCGACGGTCTGCCGCTCTCGTCGGGCGTTTCGATCTCGGCGATCAACGCGCCCCCTGCCAAAGCGTCAGCCGTCAACGGTTCGAAGTTTTCATCATACGCTTCGACCGTAACCAGCGCCTTTTCGTCTACCAGATATTGATCTCGCTCGGCTTGTACGACAAAACGTTTTTGAGCGCCCAAAGCATGGCTCAAACCAAGGCGATTAATCAATTGCGACCAGAATTGACGATAATATTTTTCGCCATGCAAACGGCGCAATCGCCACAGTTCGTTAAAACCGATATAGACGACTTCTCCGGCGCCGTAACGACGTACCGCAATGATCGGCTGCGGCGTTTTGCCGTCAGCGCACCAGTCAAACGGATGCTCCGCTAACACGGTCGCTTGCGAATGAACCCCTTGCACCGGCTGATACCAGGGAAGTTTGCCGAGCGACTTCCACGCGGCGGCGATCTCGCGGGGCGAATCAGAATCGCCAAGCTGCATAAAATCGGTCTGCAAGGCCAAAGGGGTCAGTTGGGGACGAAACTCTTGCGAGTCGCGCAGCGCCAACGATTCGTCTAGTTTGACCGGCAGCATATCGGCCAACGGCGTGCCGATCAGCTGCGACGGCCCAAACCGGGGCCCTGCGATCACCACCAATCCGCCGCCGAATTGACTGACGAATTCTTTCGTCATTTCGCAAAAACGATCGCTTAGCGCGTCGCCGGGCAGATCGCCCAAAAAGATCACGTCATTCGCAAAAAACTCGCTACGTTGCGGAGTGAGCGTAGGCAGGAACAACTCGTTACTTTGCCGCACTTTGGGGTCTGCGGATCGCAAAAAGGTACGAAATCCTCGCATGCCGACCAAGCGGTCGCGGTGAAAAACTTCTTTGACGAACCGCCACTCCCAAGTCGGCTCGTTCTCAACAAACATCAAGCGAAGGTAATCGTCGATAATATTGACCGCGCGAACCGACGTATTGTTTTCAAGGGTCGCTTCGCCGACTTGCGGAGCGACTTCGGCAGTAAATGCGAATCGCCCCGCTTGTTCCGGCGTGAACGGAAAATCAACATAAGTCACGCTCGATTCAAGCGTCACCGGCTCGTTGCCGACGGCGATGCGGGTCATTCCGTCGATCGCATCACGTGCCAGCGATTCAGCGTAAACGTTGACCTCGACCGTTTCGCCTTGCAAGCCCGATTGATTGATTCGCACGGCGATCGAAGCGCGTTCCGCTTTTTTCATTTTCGGCGGGGGTTGCACGTCCACCGCCAAATCGACCGCCGACTTTGCGCCCAAGCCGATCGCATAGATCGGCACGCCGACCCGGGCGACCGGACTAAGGCCCCCGCGTGCGTCATTGAGCGGAGGCGTGCCGGCGTTTTGAGCGAAGTCGCTAAACAGCAACACGCTGGCCAAACGACTGGTACGATGCTGCGTCGTTAAATCATGCAGCATGTCGCCCAAGGCGGTCACTTTTCCCGCGGTCGTCAACTGGCCGCCCAGCGGGTTGAAGTCTGTCGATAGCGAGCGTTCTTCCTCGAGTTTCAAACGACGAAGGCGGCTCGTGTTTTGACCGTCAAAAATAAAAGGCTCAACTTGTACGTCACGTTCTTGGGCAAGTCGACTCAGCAAGTTGTCTTCCCTGTTTTGCAAATAGGCTTGCACCCATTGGGCGCGCGAGACGGCCGCGGACCCGAAGGTCCTAGACGCCGTCGAACTCCCTTGCGTCCGCAGTCCGACGACGGCGGCCAGCGTCTCGCGCGTTTCAGCAGGCAAGTCGTCCGCAATCGTCATGCTTTCCGTCCCGTCGAACAACGCATAAACGACAGGCTGAGGATCGCTGGTCGCGGTAACTTGCAAAATAGGGTCGGCCAAGGTGAAGATCAGCAATGCCAACAATAAACCGCGCATCGCGCCCAGCGCGTATCGCGCGCCGCCGCTTAAGCGTGGATGAAATTTGCCGTAAAACCATAACGAGGCAGCCAACGCGGCGGCGCAACCCAACAACACCCAAAAAGCGTTTCCGCTCGCCCATGGCGCCGCTAGAGAAAGTTGCAGCCGATCAATCGACGATGCGTTTTCGATATTTAGCAACCAGCCGAGAGATTCGTACGTCATACGCGAGCCTCCTTGAACGGAGTCGCCGCGTCCGCGCTCTCAGGCTTGGCCAGCCAGCGTTCGAACCAGTTAGGCCGAGCGATCAACGCCATCTCTAGCAATAAGCAGCCGAGCGCCAATGCGATCAAATACTTCCACCACTGTTGACCTCGAATCTGCGCTCCTTCTAAGCTGATAACTTCGCCAGGGGCGAGCCATTTCAATTTTTCTCCGAAACCTCGCGTATTGAAGTCCTCGCGCGTCAGGCGATCAAGCTGCGACTCGTCGGCATGCGGTCGCACGGCGAACGCCAAAGTTTGCGGCGTTTCCGGCGCCGTCGGATCGCTACTCAGCGGGCGTTCGTTCACGTTTAATTCGTAAAGACCGCCCCGCAGCAATTGCGGCGCCGTGACGCCGCGGGTTTGATCGTCGAGAAACCCGATCGGCAAGTTTTCGACTTCGTTTGCGTGCGGGCGAACCAATTCGACCACGGCGGCGGTCGACGCCGAATGGATCGGCAACGAGATTTGAGATAACGTCGGAAAATTGCGCTGCGGCAGGGTCGATTCGAGCATTCCCCGCAAGATGCGATCGAAAATCAAGATCGCGTTCGTACGCGGCAACGTATTCCACAACGTATCGACCCCGGTCGCGACCAACATTACTCGACCGCTTCCGACCTGGCGTTCGACCAAAAACGGCTGATCATTGTCGAAGCGAGCCAAGACGCGAGGCAGATAACGTTGATCGATCGGTTTCTTTTTTTGTTCGACGGCCTCTGCGGTTCGCTCGCTCTCTTTCGCGATGCGCGTCTGGCTCGATGTCGGCACTTGATCGGTTCGCACCGCATCTT